>JAFGQL010000100.1 GCA_016935695.1 Spirochaetales bacterium | reverse complement strand
TTTTCTTTATGAAACATAGGTAAAAATTCTTATTCCGTTTTGGCATAGCATGAGAGACAATATCATACTAGTCTAAAACCAAGGAGAGACAATAATGAAAAGACTTTTGATTCTTTTGCTGGGACTGCTGCTCGTGCTCAGTTTCGCGGGCTGCGACCTGTTCGGCGGAGATGATGATGAGCCCGAGGCAACACCTGCGCCTACAGCGGAACCTACTGCGGAACCTACAGCGGAACCGGTTATTCTTCCACTTGAAGATTTTGAAGATACCCCGACTCTATCCAGCATGGGTTGGGATGCAACAGATGCAACACTAACCATCATTGACGATGCCTTAAGCAGTGGCAATAATGTGTTGCAGGTTGAAATCGGAAACTACAACTGTGCGCCAGTCGTACAATTAACAATACCTGATGGCTCAACTCTTGCAGATTACGCTTCATTCACATTCGAATTATTCGCACAGCAAGGGGATATCGGCTGGAAGGACTGGAAAGTGTTTGCCTATGACACAGAACCAAGCGGAGCATTCGACAATGGTGATACGGCATTAGGTACTGTCAACCGTGGATTAGGCGTGAGTACTGAGTGGGAAACAATCACCATCGATATAAGCGGCAATGCTTCGACGTTTACAGGTACAGTGTATTTCGCATTCGGCGCAAGCATGGCAGCAACCGGCGACCAGGGCGGTTCAGGCGTAGCGTCTATATGGCTTGCTGATGATGTCGCACTTGCAGAATAAAAACTGAATTCATTCTGTATGCAAAAACCCGCCTGTCATTCAGGCGGGTTTTTTATTGAACACCCACCACCGGTTCCCGCAAAAGTTTACAATAAGGGAAAAGCCCGTTGAAACAAGCTTGCCTGTTAAAACCGTAAACCCGAATACATCCTTCAGCAGGTACAGCACCGCAAGGGATGTTCCTAGTGCTGCCAGGTTCACCCCGAGGAATTTCAGGGCCTGCAGAGCATCGAATTTGCCCCGGTGGGCAAAGGTCCAGAACCGGTTAAGGATATAGCTGTTCACAAGGCCGCAGAAATATGAAACCACCTGGGCGGCGAGGTAAAAAACACCCGCGAGGTTCAGGAGGGTGAATACCGCAAAGTCGATGGCGGTGTTGATGACGCCCACGATGTTGAATTTGATGAACTGGCGGAATCCTTGAGGAATTCCACGGGACAGACCCCTTCCTTTCATTCAGCTTCCCAGAACCTCATCCTCGGCAAACCCTTCCAGATCCTGGACGATATACAGGGGCCGGTTTTTTGATTCATCGTAAATGCGGCCGATGTACTCACCAATGATCCCCAGGATTAACAGGATGATACCGTTGAAGATGAGGGTCAGGGACACCATTGACGCCCAGCCCTGGATGGTTTTATCGGTAAACAGCCGCTGGTACAGGACAATGAGCAGATAGGCAAACCCCGCCAGGGACGTAAGAGATCCGATGAAGGTCGCTATTTTCAAAGGGATGTAGGAAAAGGAGGTAACGGCATCGAGCATGAAATTGATCATCTTCCGTAAAGGATACTTGGTGCTGCCGGCAAAGCGTTTTTCCCGCTCGTACAGGACTTCTGTCTGGCTAAACCCCAGCCAGCTCACCAGCCCCCGGATGAACCGGTTTTTCTCCCGCAGTTTTTTCATGGCGTCGCAGACCCTTCGGTCGATCAGCCGGAAGTCCCCCACGTCCACTGGGATGTCCACATTCGTGAGTTGCTTGAGCATACGGTAAAACAGCCTGGCGGTAATTTTCTTAAAGAGGGTCTCCCCTTTCCGCCGGGTACGTTTTCCATAGACTACGTGATATCCTTCTTTCCATTTTTCCATCATGTCCAGGATCACTTCCGGCGGGTCCTGCAAGTCTGCGTCAATCACGATGACTGCGTCCCCGGCGGCATAATCCATCCCCGCGCTGATGGCAATCTGGTGCCCGAAGTTCCGTGAAAAATTGATTATTTTAGCCGAAGGATCTTCCGCATGAATGCTCTTCAGGATGGACAAGGTCCGATCCCGGCTGCCGTCGTTAATAAAAATAAGTTCATAGGCACTGCCACTGCGGTCCATCACGTCCTTTAATCGCCGGTAACATTCGTCACAGACAGCTTCTTCGTTAAAAACCGGAACCACAACCGAATATACGGGTTTTGTCGTTTTCATGATCTTCTCCTGGCCATTTTTCATGATCTTAATTGAACAGCACCCAGCTTTTGAACCAGCGCAGGACATTCGCCGCGTAGGCTTTGGGCACCGCCGTACCGGACAATACTGGGAAAAACAGGCCAAACAATACAACCGCGAGACCGATGAGCACAAAGCCTGTTACCCTGCGGGCCTTCTCCCGTCCGGCCAAAGAATCCTCTATTGACCATGCTATGGCCATGAGCATGAAGGGTACCGCCGCAAAAAAGTGATACAGAAACACCAGTTTACGGGGGCTGCCGATCCAGGGTATATACTGGGAACCAAACGCGATGAGAATAAACCAGGCGGCCCTGGACTGTTTTTTTACCGCGCCCCAGCCGGTCAAAACAAGGGCGGGAATGCCCAGCCACCAGATAACCGGCGTGCCCATGTTTACAATGTTACCGATCACGCCTTGGGGCAAAAAGGGCTGGCCCGAGTAGTACCAGATCGGCCTCATGATGAGGGGCCACTGCCACCAGGACGAAGAGAAGGGATGGGTGGCCTGCAGCCGGCTGTGATAACGGTACATATCCGCCTGCCGCTTGACGACAAACCCAATCAGGTCTTTGGCGCCGTAGATCTGCATAAGGGGATAGTAGGAAACAAGATATATAAACCCCGGTATGAGAACAAACGTAACAAGCCCCCAGCCGCAGGCAGCCGCTGCTATTACGATTTTCCCGCGGCGGCCGGAACCTTGAAGAACAAGCTGGTACAGTTTCCAGAAATACAGGATCCCGAGCCCCAGGCCCGCATACAGACTTGTCCATTTCGTGGCCGCTCCCAGCCCGAAGGCTATGCCTGACAACAGGACCGGCCAGGCGAGTTTCCACAGGTTCTTTTTGTCAAAACTGTCCACAACGGTAAAAAAATACCTGGCCATAAACAGATACATCAATACGATGAACATGACCGAAAAGGAATCGATAGTGGCGACCCTGGTCTGGGTGAAACGCATGAAATCGAGACCGAAAAGGATGGTGATGAACACAGCCGTGTCCCGGCGGAAAAAAAGCCTTCTGGAAAGAAGATACAGCCCCGGCAGCATGATGATACCGGCCAGGACCCCGGGCATGCGCCACACAAGGGGCCGCAGACCCAGGACCTTTATGAAGGCGGTCATGATGAGCTTACCCAGTTCCGGATGGGTGGTTTCCTGAACCCGTTTACCTTGAAGATACTGGACCGACGAACGCGGATAATATATTTCATCGAAATACATACCTGTTTTGTGACTGATCTGATCAGGAAAGGTGTCCGCCTCGTCAAAAAGATGTGCAGGGTTATTTTCTCCAGCAGGATCAGCGGTCCCTGTATAAGAAAGTGAGACTACCCGGCTGCCGCTTTTCGCAATAAATTCGTACAAGGAAAAACCGGGTTTGGTTACCCGCAGCAGGATGTAGCGGCAGTCTGCATCGACGGATATGGTATGCCATTCAAACTCGGCAAAATTATTGGTGTTTTCTATGACTGCGATGTGCCGGAACTCCTGGCCGTCTGTGGAACACAGGACATCGTAGGTACCGGTTCCGAGACCGGAAAAATACCCGATCTCAGTGATCCGCTCCGGTTGAGCAAGAACAGCCCGTGCCTCGGCATTGTTCACCGCCGGCTGCCACCAGGTTTGGGGCGACTTCCAGCTGCCAAGGTGAATGAAACTGATGAAACCGACCACCAGTATCAGCACCAGCAGAATAATTCCGTCAGGTTTCCCGAACCGGAGGAGACGGTTATGCTCGTTAAGGAGCGGTACATCCTTTTTCCGTTCGCTCCTGGGAATCTCTGCTGCGGGCAGCGGAATATCCCGGCCGGTAACAAGAATAATTGTCCACACCGCGGCGGCAACCATGAAAAAGGAACCTGTTTTCAGGACCAGGGAATCCGACGGAATATGAAAGACCTGTTTCATGGATTCAAATAATACAATCCCCTGGTTGATGAACAGCAGTACAGAGAGACTCAAAAAAAGCCCGAGGTATTGTTTTCTTCCGCTGAGCAGAAACAGAGCCGCGGCGGGGAACAGCGCCGGGTACAGATAACGCTCATGGATACGTGCCATGAACGTCACACTGAGAACCGCAAGAACCAGTACCGCCGCGAAAGGCCGCGCCTTGTCCCTGTTGCGCAGAAACACCAGAAACCCGAATGCCGCGGTCAATACGGCGGCGGCACGGCTCCAGCTAACTACCGTAACACCTAACAGCCTGGCGGTATCAGCTTTCCAGTTACCGCCCAGCAGACTGAAAAAATTGAACGCATTCACTGACGCATAGGGGTATGACGCAAAAATGCGGCTGTACAAGGCAATGAACTCATTGGGATGGGCCACAAAAAAGGGCAGACACGCCACCACATATACCCCTGCCGCCGCCAGAACAGACAGGCCAAGGGTTTTTACCGTTATGCCTCCTGAACCCGAAGGGCCGTCGCCCGATGACGCATACCCGTCAAGGTCTATGCCGAACCTCCCGCAAAAACCCGTAACTGCCGGGTACCTTCCGGCCAGTTTCGCGACGAAAAACAAACAGGCGAAAAACATGCCGATTCCCGCGAACACAAAACCCTGGGGTTTCATTGCGATAAGGGCCCCAAGGAAAGCAGCGGAAAGGACAAAGCGACGCTTGAAAAACGCTGCACACATGAAGACGAGAAACAGAGTGAACACACTGTCCACCTGGGCGTAGGCGGCGGAGTTCAAAATAACCGCCGGGTTGAACAGGTATGCCGCGAACACAGGGACAGTCCATTTATTTCTGGATAAGCGCAGCAACATCAAAGCCCCGGCAATATCCGCAAGTATTGCAGGCGTTTTCACCAATAGCAGAAACGCCTTGCTGTCGAAGGACAGGTGGAAAAGTGCCCGCAGCGCTCCCACAAGATACAGCACATACATGTACAGCGGCGGGTAATCCTTGAAAGACTCGCTCGCGTAGAAACGGTGGATACCCAGGCTGAACACCTCGCTGCTCCACGCCTTGAAACACACCACATCCGTTGAATGGCCGGGGATGTTCCACGCCACAAGGTACCGGAGGACCAGGGCCGCAGCGACAAGGAATATGGACAGACGGATCCCGGACCGCTGTTCAAGAAAGGACCTGGGAACCCTGGAAAACATCACTGCCATCAGTATGGCGTAAAGCACGCTTACATAAAGAAGGCCGGTAACAGGCTTTGATTCCTTCGCGGCATCAGGCTGCCTAAGGGTTTTTGTTCGCAATGATACGGCAGTGCTTCCTTTCGGCAGGGTTTCAACCTCTTCCAGGCGTATATCGTCAAAATACACAGTGCCTTCCGCAAGGGCTCCGTATCCACCTAAACGGAGAGTAACCGAAAGCTCTTTTTGGTTTCGTTCCGTCTTCCCGTAGAGTTCACGGTACACCCACTCGCCCCGGGAGTCTTTCACATCCCCGGTGGTATCGGATATTTCCAGGGCCGAAAGATTTGCCCCCTTATTCCCGTTGACAGGTTCATCCACCCGGATCCACCCGGAAAGCCGGTACAGGGTACGGGGCTTCACCGTAACCGTTTGCACAAGCTTTGAGTCCTCCGGGATGGTGCTGGTCATGACTGCGCAGGTAAGCCCTTCCTTACCCGGCGCCGCCAGGGCCGCCTTGAGAGAACCGTCTATCTGCTGCCAGGTGTCCTGGCGCCAGGGCTCAAGGGTTCCGTCCTCAAAGCCGCCGTTTGCCAGAAGATTCGTCTGGGCACTGATTCCCTGGACACAACAGATAAAGAACACAGCTGTGAAAAGGGCATACCTTACCAGGAAAGATCTCATACTATTCATATCATTCCTTGAATGAAGGCATACCGGTCTGCAGTTCCTTCAAGACAGAAATGGCCGCCGTATTCGCCCGTTCCGGATCAGGAAACCCTTCATGGTTCATATACAGCCCGAATGCTCCTTCATGATAAGTATGATAGTTATAGTTGATACGGTAGCGGTTAAGAAGGGTCAGCATATCGGACAGCCACCGGGCGCCCCCGCGGTCTTCTTCAAAGGCGTAGGTAATCAGACCGAACTCACCCAGGTAAAAGGGCAGGTCCAACTTACGGGAAAGCTCGATAAATTCCGTAAGGTACGAGTTGAGGTAATCGATATCCCATCCGGTTGAACTGTCACCAGAGTAAAAGTCAATACGCAGCCTCACATCAGCGCCGGAAGCGATATTCCTGCCTTTTACATACCCGTTGATAGAATAGGAATGGCCCTGTACCACCCGGAAACCGAATTCGCTCGCGGTAATATTGGCATCGCCGGTGGTTCCCTCTATGAAGAGGCTTTTCCCGCCGCTGCGGCCGGTATCCGCAAGACTGAGACTGCCCTTGCCGTCTTTTGCCCAAAAGGCCCACCCGAAATCGGCATCCACCGAGGACGACCAGATGACGCCCAGGGAATTCCCGTGGTCATCAAATTCCTCAACGGCGATATCATCCATCCATGCGGTACCCCCCTTACCGATGGCCCTGGCCTGGAATACAGGATATCCCGCTATGAACGTTGGATCTTCCACTTTAAAGGGCACTCCTTCGTAACGCTCCCATTCAAAACTGCCGGTACTGGCGCGGGGATTTTCCCTTGTAAACCCGGCCCACTGCCGGTTCCTTATTTCGACCCTGGAAGGATCTGGATATGCGGAATGAAACCCTTTCCATTGGGTCCAGGACGCATTCTGGTGGGAAAAGGCCATGGGTTCATACATGTGGAACTCATAGACCAGGCGGCCTGCGGGATCAATAATCCCTTCAGGAAACAGAAGGAAATCCCTTTCTCCTTTAGTGGTCTCCGCCTTGGTCCAGATTGCCCGTTCGACAAACAGCAGATGATGGGTATCCACCCTGCGGATGCTGTCGATAATCTGCTGGGCAAGGGCCTTCCACTGGCCGATACCGTTTACCGGAACCGGTTCGTTCACCAGTCCGTAACCGAGGATATGGGGTTCGTCCCTGTACCGCCGGGCAATAGCCGTCCAGAGGGCGACAAGCCGGGCCTGGTTATCACTGTCGGTCCACAGGGCATCCCCCCCGCCGTTGGACTGAAACCCGCCCTGGGGATAGTGCATATTCAACACCAGATACACACCCTGGGCCTTTGCCGCAGCGATGTTCCGGTCCAGCCACGCAAAACCGCTTTCCTTGTAACGATATGGCCGGCCGTCCTCTTCGAACAACCGGTAATTTAGGTAAAAGCGCACGGAATTAAAACCCATGGACCGTACATCAGCATAGGCATCCATCCGGTGGTGGGTGAAATCCGAGGGGTCGGCCGGATTGCTCCACACAGCATTGCCGAAGGCGATCCCTTTGATGAGAAACTCGCTTCCGTCAGGAGCCTTCAGCAGCCGCCCGTCGGTGCGTACAAACAGCGAAGGGTCTACAGGCGGGAGCTCTTCCGGCCCGGAGGGGACATCAGGCACAGCAGCACAGGAGGCAAAAACCAGGCAGACAACACAGAATAATGGCAGATAGTTCATAGCTGTACAGTGTGGCACAGTCATAAGGTGTTGGCAATTGCAGAAAATTCCCTAATTACAAATATTTCAGTTTATGACCAGGGGAACAGCGCCCCATGCCGGTTCCTCATAGGGATGGGCCTGTTTGAGGGCGGCAACAGTCTGATCAAGACACCTGCACCGGACCACCATCTCGACCTTGTATTCCTCAACATATTCCAATCGGCCAGGGCGCCCAAGGGCCGGCCGGCTTCCTTCCATGGGCAAAAACTGCCCTGTTCCGGCGGTTTCCCATGAACAACACCGGTAGCGCCCCTGTTCGCCGGCGCCGGCTTCGAACATTGCCTGTTTTACCTTCTCTTTGGCGTCTTTTGGAACATATACCCACACATGAAACAATTCTTCCCTATCGGTCATGAAACATCATCCTTATCGCGGTCTTGATGTCGCCGGCGGTCTTGTAGGTCTCGGTTATGCTGCCGTCTCTCCGGCTGCCCTTGGGACCGAGAAAATCCGCGTACCCCATGTTCCGGGCATTCTGGATACGCTGGGCAAGGCGGTTGATAGGCATGATTTCACCGGCAAGACTGAGCTCCCCCGCTGCGGCAATTGTTCCGGGGACCGGAATTCCAGTTCTGGCAGAATAGAGGGCAACAGCCAGGGGCAATTCGACCCCGACCTCATTTATACGCAGCCCTCCGGCCACGTTGATGTAGATATCCTGGTCACCGAAGGAGAGGGACAGATGCTTCTCCATGACCGCCGCGATCCTGGACACCCGGCTTGCGTCTATACCGTCGGAATATACCCGGGACAGACTTCCCTTTGACGGAACCACCAGCGCCTGCAGTTCGATCATCAGAACCCGCGTACCTTCAAATACCGGCGCAGCCGTGATGCCCGGCGGGAGGGAGCCTTCCCGTTCAACCAAAAACACCGACTCAGGATCCGTGATTTCCTCGAGGCCCCCCGGGCCCATCAAAAACAACCCGATCTCGTCCACCGAGCCGAACCGGTTCTTTGTGGAGCGCAGGACACGCAGGTCTCCCGGAGAATGGTCGAAATACAGTACCGTGTCCACCATGTGTTCGATCACCTTCGGACCGGCGATGGTGCCTTCCTTGGTGACGTGGGCCACCAGAAATACCGGAACATTGTGTTCCCGTCCCCAGCTGATGATTTCATGGGTGCAGTACTTGATCTGATTGACGGTACCGGGAATCGCCCCTGCCTGAGCGGAAATGAGTGTCTGTATGGAATCGACAATAACGAGCCCCGGATTAATGCCGTTGAGACTGCGTTCCACCGTTTCAACCTCGGCATTGTTAAGGACCAGAATAGAGGACCCCTCCACCCCCAGGCGGGCCGCCCGGGTTTTGATCTGCCGTGACGACTCTTCACCGGCGACATACAACACCTTGGCGCCGGTTTTGGCAGTCCTGGCCAGCTGCAGCATAAGGGTCGACTTCCCTATACCCGGAGCCCCGCCGACCAGCACCGATGAACCGGCCATGATGCCGCCGCCCAGGACCCGGTTGAGTTCCTTCATTCCGGAATCAATCCGGACATCGGATCCGGTTTCCAGAGCAGTCAGCTCTACCGCCTGGGGCGGAGAAGACTGCTGAGTCCCCCGGGAACCGCCGCTTTTTCCCGGCATGGCGGTCTGCTCGGAAAAAGTGTTCCATTCGCCGCAGTTGCTGCAGCGGCCCATCCATTTTGGTTCGGAATGTCCGCAGGACGCGCAGACAAACCGTGTTTTGCTTTTTGCCATGATACTCCAGTTAAAAACCCTGTTTTATGTGATCCCCTGGCACAGGAAGCGTATCCCCCTAATTCACGATGGAACCGGTAAGCCTCAGCCAGGGAAAAAGCCGGCCGGCATCAAATGCCCCGTAATCGCCAAAGGTGTAGCCGGCGCCGTAGCTGACCGACAACTCAAGAAACTCAAGATTCAGCACCGTTGCATCATCAATCAGACCGACCCGGACAGAAAGATCAGGAGACCGGGAATAGACATTCGCGGAAGGGGCAGCCGAGATCCAGCCGGCATCGGCATACATGCCCAGGCGCCGGCGCTTGGTGAAGGTCAGATGCAGGAAATTGAAATCTGGATAGGCAATCGGGATATCCCAGGCTGCAGACAGGGTAGACACAAAAGGCGCGGCTGTCGGAGCGTAACCGGGAAGGAAAAAAACTTCTGTGTTGAACATACCGGTTGCATGGGCTGCCGCCGCAGTCAGAGCAAAACCGCCGTGCCTTATTCCTCCGGGGAGATATACTGCCGCAGTTCCGCTTGCCCGGTAATCATGTACGGAGCCCAGGGGAAGATGGGAGAACCCGGCAGAAGCCGTGAAACCCAGATACGGCTGATAACTGCGGTACCCTTCATACAATGCAGTCGAATACCGTGCAGAATAAGAAACCGGAAATTCAATCCTCTCCCGCTGATCCTCATGGGTTGCCTGTATCCCGACCAGTCCGTTCATTCCAGTCTGCCACTTGCCATTATTCATGGTAACGGGGAATCCCAGCCGGACATATCCCGACGGCTGCGGGGCGGCATCCTTTTCTCCTCCTACGCCCGCTCCGACAATAATGCGGGGAAAGGTCTTTAGTAATTCGATATGATGGGTTGCAAGCCACTCCCCGGTATCGAAAGAGTAAAACCCCATGGTCGTCATGGAAGTCGTCCCGAGAATATCGTCCGACACGAGGCTCAAGGAAACCGATTCGGTGGACAGGTCAAACATGGGTATTCTGGAATGGTAGTGAGGTATGCGTCGGACCAGGGGGTAGGGTTTCACCTCCCGGTTCTTCCTCTCAATGGATACCAGCTTTTCCGGAACGAACACCGGCTCGACACCGGGGGTATCACTGTTTTCCTGGTAAAAAAACGCTTCAGAGAAATCCGGCACCGCGTCAAAGGGAACCGCCCGGACAACGGAAAGGTCAATTACATCCAGGGATTCGCCTTCCGGTGACACATAGTTGGAAAAATACATGCGTCCGTCATGGACAAGGGGAAGCCGCGCTCCATAGGCGCCGGGAGTGACAAGAAAGAGCGATCCGTCTTCTATCTTCCAGATGCCGGCAATACCTTTCATGTCCCCGGAAATATATACAGCCCCGCCGGCTTCCACTGCCTGCCCGAGCTGTCCCGGGATATTTCTTACAAGCGCCTTCCATCCAGGAGTGCCTGAACCGCCGCGCGGTGTCCATTCCCGCACGCCCATGCCTCCCGGCTCCTGTACCGTCACAAGAAACCGGCCGTCTGGGGCCGCGGAAATATCTGCGCCCTGAACTCCCCCAGGAAGAGGCTCGACGCCGGAAATCTGCCAGGCGCCGTCTGAATACTGGTAGAGGTGGACAGATGCTTCCCGCTCGAAAGAATAGGACAGAGCCGCGAGAGTGTTCCCGTCAGGACTCAATGCCACCCTGTAATAACGGCCGCGGTTTGATATAACACCGGCGCGGGTCATGCCGGGCTGAGAAACAGTAATTTCACCATAGGCCGTATCGGGAACAATGGGGTCCTGTACCCGGGTGATCCATGCTGCACGGGTACCGCCGAAGGACACAGGACTTGCTGCCGCAATGTTCACATAGAGCTCGTGCAGATCTCCGGTAGCGGTGTCCGCCTGTACAATTCTGGTTCCTGTATCCAGGTCGTAGCGGGTCAGGTACAGAAACCGGCCGTCGGGCGACATCCCCTTGCTGCCGTACCTGGTCCAGGATGCCCCGGGAGGAATAACGGGCCGCCAGTCAGGAAACCGGAAAGGTTCAGTTCCCGGCGCAAAGGACTCAAGGCGGTTATCCCAGATGGCGGCAAATTCCTGCTCCATATCAGCATAGAGTTCCGATACCGATTTACCGGTCTCCTTCCGCACGGCGACGGTAAGGCCGAGGGCCGGTACCGGAAGTTTTGTTGCCCCGGCACTTATCCGGTTCCAGGCATCCTCCCCATAGTGCCGCCGTACATGATCGACCAGGTGATACCCGAGCTCGTAGTGGGACGGTATGTACCGATGGTAGGAACGATGTACCATCTGGGGCAATGTGGGCCTGTCACGGGCCAACAGGGTTTCACCCGGGCGGTACAGGGAATAGTCGCCCAAAAGGAGAGCTGCCGTACTGTTGGCAAATTCTCCTGACCGTCCGCGGCCTTCCCGGGACAGGAGGGTTTCCGTCAGTACCGCGTCTCCTTCAAAGTACCACCGTGGAAGGGCTCCGTTTATCCCGACTGCCTCCCCGTAGTCGCCAAGAAAAAAACGCAGAACGGATACGAACCCCGCGGATAAATGATCAAATTGGGCCATATGCCGGGTTTCATGGGAGGCCAGCATCGCGTACCATTCTGTACCGCCGATAAAATCATAGGCCGGCAGTTCATACCAGTGGCTTTTCCTGGGCGCGACGGTCACATAACCGTTTGGAATGAAGGACGTGTTGGAAAGAACAATGCTCCATCTCCGCCGTCTGATTTTTTCCCCGTTCACCCGGGAATACACCGCGTCAACGGTCGCCTCCAGAAGATCAGCCGCGTAACGGGCATCCTTTTCTATGGCACCGGGAAAAATGATTTCAAAACCGGGGGTTTGTATGACATACCAGCCTTCGGGATCAAGAACCTCTGTCCGGTCTTCTCCCCATAAACCGAAAAATGCGGTAACGAACCATGATAAAAGCAGGATTTTTTTCATTAGTACTACCATACACTGTGAACAGGCGGATATGTCAATGTAGTACTTGCTTTTATCCTGTTCTTGAACAATAAGCCGGGCTGTTGCTACAATGGGCGTCACATGATGCATACCCTGGATACAAAAACGCCCTCACGTTATTTCTTTGTCATTGTACTCTATCTGCTGTTAATAGGAACCCTGCTCTACCTGCAATTCGGGTCCTCAATCCCTTTTCACGATTCTTACAAAAGCCTGGAAATTCAGGGTAAAAAACGCGCAGGCGCTACCGCCGCGGGGCTTTCCGAGATCCGTGTGGAATACGGTATGTTTTCTGTAGCCTTTAATGACGCAAAGCCCCTCGTTTTCCACTATGAAAACAGCGCCAGGGCGGAACAGAAAAGTTTTCAGGTTTCCGGATACGCCAAGTTTCCCGACCGTCTGGAGATACGTTTCAATTCAGGTGTAATCCTGTATTTCGAGGAACAAGAGGGCAACATTTCTCTTGGGCTGGAAACAGAAGAAGTTATACCCGCGGTCATGGAGATACCCTTTTATCTGCGTCATCCCGAGGAACTCATCGTTTCAGAGGGCTTCCCTGTCATTCAGCATCCATCAAAAAGCTCAAAAGAAGGATATTTCGTCCGTCTGTCTTCAGGGTCAGTCATTGACCAGGGAGCAGGGTGCCTTCGCATAAAACCCCCGACAGACCGGAACCTTCTTACCATAGAAAACAGTGAAGCGGAATCGATCATCACCTACTGGTTTTCCACTCAACCGGTTTCGGTAAGCGCCAGTGAATTTACCAGAAAGCTTCGGGATTATTTTCAGAAAAGTTTTTACGGGTGGAAAACCGGCCGGTACAACGCCGACACCGGTACCTGGCGGGCCAATTCGGGAACCGTCTTTACCGAGGATCTGATAAACGCCTACGGAGCCCAGTCATTCATATTGAATGACGGAGAGACCTTTTTAAACCGTATCATCCCCCAGGCATCTCAACGGCCGGAACTCACCTACCTTTCCAACCCTTTTCTGGGAGACATTGTCACCACCGGCAGCTCCCTTGTAAATGACGCCCAGGAAGCCCGGGACCTTGCCCGTACCGGATTAATTCAGAACACCGGCGACGCCTTTCTTCTGATGCGGTTCGCAGACCTGTATTCCAAAACGCGAATGGAACAGCTTGCCTCGACCCTCGAATCAAAAATAAACAGCCAGGAAGATCCTTCTATCGCGGCTCTGTACATCTACGTGTATTTCCAGCTGTTCGGTACCGAGAACCCGGCGGTGTTTAAGAAAATAGAGGACCTCATCCTGCCCTGCCTTACGCCCCACAAAAACGGCTATGTACTGGAAAGCCTCGACGGGGTTTCCGATACCTTTATCGGTATCCTTGCCGGGTCGGTTCTGTCAGCCCAGACACGCCAGCCCCTGTACAGTACAATAGGAAAAAGCATTATCCTGACCTATCTTTCCATGGCCGACACAACAGGACGCATACCCCGCGAACTGGTACGGGGCGTACACGGATGGACCATCGGCACCGAATTCATGCTGCCGGAAGAAGTGTACCCGGTACTTGCACCAAAGACCTATTATCCTAAAACCGTCAAACTCGATGCTGAAATGTGGGCGTGGACAAATGCCGAAAATGTAAGTTCCGTTGCTCGGGGCAGCCAGATCCATATCCAGACCGAATTTCCCGTAAACGGAGTGCATCACATCAGCATTGCAAATGTGGAACCGTTTTCCGGTATCAAGCTGTACGGCATACCCTGGAAAAGCGACCCTCAGTTCCAGCGCTATTCAAGCGGCTGGGTGTACGACCTGGATACGAAAACCCTGTTTTTGAAAATTCGCCAGCGTAAACCGGTTGAGACAATCGTGATTGACTACGCGCCCATCCGGGAAGAATCCCCATCCGCCGCAGTCGATACACCCGTTTCGGGTATCAGTATAATCCAGTAAAACAGGCAGAAGCACAACGGCTCAGGTCCGGGAAAACCATTCCTTCAATACATTCTCAAGAATGGTAAACAGTTCCTTTATATGGCGCTCTTGAATATTCAGTGCCGGCATGAGACGGATAACTCCCGGCTGTGGACTGTTCAGGAGAAGACCCTTCCCGCGGCACACCTCAACAAAGGTTTTTGTGTCCTCCCCTTTCAGATCAAAGGCTAAAAGGAGCCCTTTCCCGCGTATATTGGTCAGCGGATACCGTGCGGCCAGACTTTCAAGCCGGCGGGTAATCATCAAGCCCATCCGCGCGGCGTTTTCCCACAATCTGTCTGCGCGCATTCTGGAAAGAATTGATATCCCGGCGGCCATGGAAAGGGAAACCGCAGAATAGGTCCCGCCCTGGTCTCCCGCTTCAAAGATGTCCAGCCCTTCCCTGCACAACAGGGCCGCCAGCGGATACCCGCCGCCTATTCCTTTGCCCAGGGTCAAAATGTCCGGTAGTATCCCGTAGTGCTCAAAACAGAAGAGGGCGCCTGTCCGGCAAAGACCGGTCTGAATTTCATCGAACACAAGAAGCACACCTTGTTCCCGGCATAACGCCGCGGCCTTCTTGAGGAAAACCGGGTCAACCTCATATACACCGCCCTCTCCCTGCACCGGCTCCAGCATGAGTGCACAGGTGGCAGCTGACACAGCCTTCTTGAGGGCGTCAAAGTCGTTAATGGGTACATGAATGAACCCCGGCACCTTGGGCTCAAACAAGGGCTTGAAGGCGGCCTTTCCCGATGCAGACATTGCCGCCAGGGTCCTGCCGTGAAAACTGTTTGTAAACGTGATGATCTCAAAGGCGCCGTTCTTTTTAAGGGCCCCGTACTTCCGCGCGAGTTTAATGGCGCCTTCGTTGGCTTCCGCCCCGGTAGCACAAAAAAACGCCTTGTCCAGCCCGGAAGCTTCACAGAGCATTTCGGCAAAGGTAATCATGGTTTCATTAAAAAACGACGGACTGGCATTCACGAGGGTACGCGTCTGCCGATACAGCGCCTTTGCGAGAAATGCAGGACTGTGTCCGTAGCAGTTCACTGCCCAGCCGTTGATACAATCCAGGTATTTCCTGCCGCTGGTATCCCAAAGGTAAGAACCCTTCCCCCTGGAAAACACCAGATCAGGGCGGTGTGCGGTAAACAGCAGATGACCGGTTTTTGCATGTTGCATTCTTATTATCCTTACATGTTTTTAGATAAAAAAACGGCGGTCTGTCCTGCAGCCCCGCCGTTTCACACCCGGTATCCAGTAAAAGGTACCGGTACCTTCTTTAGAAAAGAGAGGCCAGGTGTTCCGGGACAAAGCCGAAATGTCTGGCAAGCTCCTTGTAAGGGCCGGACTCGCCGAAACTGCGCATGCACAGAATGGCATCGTCGCCGGAAGCGAATCCTTCCCAGCCGTCCTTCACTCCTGCCTCGGCAACAACTACCCGGGCACCGGAAGGGATAAGGCTTTCAATAAATGCCGCATCCTGCTGTTTGAAGGTCTCAAGGCTGATTACCGAAACGACACGGACCTTCTTGCTGCTCTTCTCACATGCATCTATGGCAAGGTTCACCTCGGAACCGGAGGCGAGAACAACCGTTTCAGGCGCGCCGTCCGAATCCTTTGCGATATAGGCGCCCTTCTTTGCCGATGCTTCCCAGTCTGCGGGCTTGTCGAATACCGTAAGGTTCTGCCTGGTAAGAGCAAGCACAACAGGCCCGTCGGTTTTTTCCATTGCCCATTTCCAGGCAAAGGAAGTCTCCTGGGCATCGGCGGGCCTCAACACGGTCAAACCCGGGATTATGCGCAGCGATGCAATTGTTTCTACAGGCTGATGGGTGGGCCCGTCTTCTCCGACGTAAAAAGAATCATGGGTAAAGATATAGGTCGCCGGCAATTTCATGATGGAAGCCAAACGTATTGCAGGCCGCATGTAATCGGCGAATACAAGGAAGGTAGCACAGAACACCCTTAACCCGCCGTGGAGCACGAGCCCGTTCACCACACCGCCCATGGCATGTTCCCGTACACCGAAATGGAAGGTCCTGCCGGCACGGTCGGCTTTTGAGTAGTCGCCATGGGGCAGTGCCGTATTGTTCGACGGAGCAAGGTCGGCGGAACCGCCGTAGAGGTTGGTCACAGCTTTTGCGATCGCCTGGAGCGCTTTTCCGCTGGCACTTCTTGTAGCCAGGGAATCTCCCGAAGCGTATGACGGCCATTCAACCCCGGACAGATCAACTTTATCCGCCATCCACTGGTCCCATTCGGTTTTCAGGGCAGGGTTTTCCTTGGCCCAGGCCTTGAAGGTCACATTCCAGGCATCATAGTCTTCGGCCCACTGGACCCGGCGCTTGTCAAAATGGGCTTTCGCCTCCGGTGCTATGTAAAAAGCTTCGTTTTCATCCAGACCGAGGGCCTTCCGGGTTGCTTTGATTTCATCGGGACCAAGAGGAGCGCCGTGGACATCATGGCTGCCGGCCTTGTTGGGAGAACCTTTACCAATAACCGACTTGAGTATAATAAGGGTCGGTTTACCGGTTTCCGCTTTGGCCTGCTCAACCGCCTTGAGGATACCCGCATAGTCATACATATCCCCTTTCAGGACCTGCCAGTTATACGCTTCGTAACGTTTTCCAACATCCTCGGTAAACGCGATGTCTGTCGATCCTTCTATGGTAATTTTGTTTGAATCATAGAACACAATGAGTTTCCCAAGGCCAAGATGACCGGCCAGGGATGCCGCTTCCGAGGTAAGGCCTTCCATCATACAGCCGTCGCCGGAAAGGGCGTAAGTGTAGTGATCGACTATTTTATGCTGGTTAGTGTTGAATTTTGCCGCAAGGACTGTTTCGGCGACGGCCATGCCCACCGCGTTGCTGAATCCGGCACCAAGAGGACCGGTAGTGGTTTCAACACCGTCTGTCCAGCGGTATTCGGGATGCCCCGGGGTTTTGGAACCAAGCTGCCGGAACTTTTTCAGCTCCTCATAGGGAAGATCAAAACCTGCGAGATGCAGGAGAGAATACACAAACATTGAACCGTGCCCGGCGGAAAGGATAAACCGGTCCCTGTCGATCCAATCCGATTTCGCGGGATTAATGTTGAGGATCTCTCCGTAGAGGGCCGCGCCCAGTTCTGCGCAGCCGAGGGGCAGCCCAGGATGACCCGAATTTGCTGCTTGTACACCGTCCATTGAAAGTGAACGCACACTCAGTGCGATTGCGTCCAGCGCTTTTGTATCCATGAATACCTACTCCTTACAAATTATTGCAATATTAAAAAGATGTTGTATGAAAAACCGCTGTTCATTCCGCCGAAGGGATAAAACCCGGTCCGGAAAAACAGGGGTGTTCCGTGCCTGTTTGTTATAGAACCTGATCTCATTGATAAACCGGCCGCAAGGCCTGACATTAGGTCAGTTCTACCTTCATATTTATACCCTTTTTTCCCGGCAGCTACAAGATTAGCCGCCAGACCTTAGGGATGATTGGGTGAATGCGCGGTTGCAAAAACGTTTAGAATAGGGTTTTATAGTCGGCATGACAGACTCCACGGCGGCCCTTCTATATAAAAACAAACCCTACCGGCTTCTGGCTTTTGACCTTGACGGGACCCTCCTGGACAGCGACGGCAGCATCCATGAGAACAACCTGCATGCCCTTGCGCGCATACGGGCACTCAAGATTCCTCTTGTTATCGCAACAGGCCGCATTTATCCCGGTGCCCGGCATTTCGCCGAACAGATCGATCCAGATGCGCCAATCATTTCCATGAACGGCGCCTACATTACCGCGGGAACACAGCTGATCCACAAGGCCGAGATCCCGGCCGGGCTCTGTATAGAAGCCGCCTCATACTTGCAGCAGGAGGGAGTATACTGGCATGTCTACCTGGAAAACTCCCTCATCGCCACTCGCCTGGCCCACGGCGCATTGTATTATCACAATCTGAATAAAACCCTTCCCCCCGACCGGGCTCTGCCTATCCATATTCCTGACGACCCCGTCGAAAGCCTAAAAGCCCTGGATCAGGGCATTATGAAGTTCATTGTCATGTCAGAGGACCACCGCATTCTGGATCAGGCAGCATCCCTGTTTCGTCAGCACGGGCTTTCGATTACCTCATCATGGAGTGATAACTTCGAGGTCATGGCTCATGGAATAAACAAGGGCTCTGGCCTCGTTAAGGTCTGCACATTTCTGGGAATACGTCCTGATGAGTGTATCGCCTTCGGCGACAATCTGAACGATCTGGAACTTCTGCAAACCGCGGGGCTTTCTGTCGCCATGGATAACGCAATACCTGAACTGAAAGCCGCCGCAGATCTGACCGCTCAGCATCATAACAAAGGGGGAGTGGGGCTTCTTCTGGAGGAACTTTTCAGCAATCAGTTACACACATGAAAAGGCCGGATTCCGTCCCTTAGAGTATGATCCGCCCAAGACGTTTCTCCAGTTCACTTGCCGGGAGGGGCTTGTCAAAAAGATACCCCTGAAAGAAATCGCATTTGTTGTGACGAAGAAAACTCAGCTGATCGTGGGTTTCAACGCCTTCGGCGACCACCTTGAAGTCAAGATCGTGGGCGAGACCGATTATAGCCGTAGTAATGGTGGAAGAACGGCTCTTTGCATCTATATTCTGAAGAAATGACTTGTCTATCTTGAGGGTGGTAAGAGGAAAATCTTTCAGTTTATTCAGTGACGAATAGCCGGTACCGAAATCATCAATCGATACACTTACACCCAGAGCGTACAATTCCTTCAGCTTCAGAATGGAATCTTCCTCGTCGGCCATGATACCGGTTTCCGTTATCTCCAGTTCCAGCCAGCGGGCATCCAGGCGGACATCATCAAGAATTGCCTTGATACGGTACACGAGGTCCCGCTGCTTAAACTGAAAAGGAGACAGGTTCACCGAAATCTGTATGGGTAAAAGACCCTGCTCCTGCCACAGTTTCGCCCGGCGGCAGGCTTTGGAAAGCATGTAATAGCCGATATCGACAATCGCACCGTTACGTTCGGCAATGGAAATGAAGTCCTGCGGCAGCACAAGGCCCCGTTCCCGTGATTTCCAGCGTATAAGACATTCAGCGCCGATGATGTTTCCCACGCCGTCTACTTTGGGCTGATAATAATCCACAAGCTCGCCGTTGCGTAAAGCCTCGGTGAGATCCCTTTCGAGTTTAAGACTGCTCATCATTTTTCCGTGCAGCTCGGCATCGTAATACTGACAAGTGTTGCGGCCGTTTGTTTTAGCCATGGTCATTGCGGTTTCCGCGTTGGAAATAAGCTGTTCATCGGTGACACCGTCGTTTGGATAAAACACGACGCCGATACTTGCCGTAACCCGGATCTGCTCTCCGTTTATTTCCAGATCATCACGGAAAATCCTGCGGGTCTTTTTAAGGATGTGGTTAGCCCCGTCAGCATTGTGGATGTCACTTAACAGAACAATGAATTTGTCCCCGGAAAGCCGGGAAACATAGTCATCCCCGCGGAACGTATCGCTCAAGCGTACCGCAACCCTGGACAGGATCCGGTCTCCTGTCTTTGCCCCGTATACCTCATTCACTTCCTTGAGCCGGTCAATCCCCAGGCACATCACACAGAACAGACGGTTTCTGCGCCGGGCCTGCTGTATTTCAAGCCCCAGCCGGTCAATGAACATGCCCCGGTTCGGAAGCCCCGTCAAACCGTCGTGGTGCTCATAATACAGGGCTTTTTCTTCGGCAACACGCTGGCCGGAAATATCCCTGCCGGTAATGACAAAACTTCGGATATGTTCGTTATGCAGAAGATTATTACAGACCGCTTCTATCCACACCCAGGATCCATCCTTATGCCGAAACCGGAACTCCGCAGCGCAAATACCCTGATCGTCCTTTTCTGCGGAAAACTGCTGTATGTCCAGAGCTGCTTCTATCCGCTTTTTGTCATCGGGATGCAGGTACGACACAAAGCTGCTTTCAACCAGCTCAGGCGCATTGTACCCGACTATCTGAAAAGCCGATGCACCGGCGAACCGGATTATTCCGTCGCGGTCCACGTTCAGTATAAGCTCGTGACTGTGCTCGATCATGACCCTGAATTTGTGTTCTCTGTTATGAAGAAGCTCCAGGTTTTTAAATTCCCTGGTAGTATCCAGAATGGTGACAGTCTTGTACCGGGGATCTGGCAGTATGCCTACACGGACAGCAACCCATTTTATTCCACCGCTTTTATCGACGATTCTGCAGGTGTAGTCATCCGGTACATCATTATCGCCGGCAAGACGGCGTTTATGATAAGCCCGTATGGTATCAACATCATCCTTGTGTACAAGTTTCAGGATACTGCCCATTTTCTTCAATGCTGCGACTGAATAGCCTGTAAGTTTTTCCGCATAGGCGTTGATCTGGAAAATATGCCAGTCAGCATCCATAAGAAAAACCGCGTTTTTTATGGAATGAAAGATGTCTTTATAGCTTACCGGACATGATCGAGGCGAATCAGGTTTTGGAGTGTGATTGTTCATGGCATCCTAATCGACAAAGGGATTATACCAGACATCCAGGCTTCAAGGAAACACTAACAGCTGTACACTCAACACAAACCTGGGTACTTTGTCCCATTATCGGCTGACAAGGTCATCCCGGTGAGGGCTTTTTAAAGTCCTCGGTTTCCACTCCCGCCCCTGGGAGTGCTCTTTTTTGTCTTTTTCCGGCCGGTTCCGCCGCTGCCGGACATCTGGTGATTAGGGCCGCCGGCAGACCTTCCCGGATATGAAGGAATCAGACAGCCGGAACCGGAACCAATGAGGCCGGTCCTGCCAGCCTTAACGAGAGCGTCCCTGACAATGGCATAGTTTTCCGGCCGGCCGTACTGTAAAAGAGCCCGCTGCATTCGCTTTTCACGTCCGCCCTTCGGGACATGGACCGGTTTCATCGTGCGGGGATCCAGACCTGTATAATACATACATGTTGACAGGGTCCCCGGTGTAGGATAAAAATCCTGGACCTGCTGGGGACGGATACCTGCTTTTTTAAGATACAGGGCCATGTCTATAGCGGCGTCCAGGTCGGAACCGGGATGTGATGAAATCAGATAGGGTACAAGGAACTGCTTCTTTCCAAGCTCGGCATTGATGTGTTCGAATTTTCGGGCAAAGGCTTCGTACACCTTCACAGGCGGTTTCCCCATCTTCTCCAGGACCCGGGATGACACATGCTCCGGCGCCACTTTCAGTTGTCCGCTTATATGAAATTCGCATAATTCCCGAAAAAACGTATCATCAGGATCTTCCATCAGATAATCGAAGCGGATACCGGAACGGATAAAGACTTTTTTGACCCCGTCAATTGAACGGAGACGGCGGAGAAGATGCACGTAATCCCGGTGGTCCGCTTTCAGGTTGGGGCAGGGCGACGGAAACATACAGTTTCTGTCTGTACACGCGCCTTTTTTTGCCATTTTTTCACAGGCCGGAATGCGGAAATTCGCCGTTGGCCCGCCTACATCGTGGATATACCCTTTGAAACCGTGGTCGTCAGTCATGGCACGTGCCTCTTTTTCCAGCGACTGCGGAGTACGGGCAGTGACAATCCGCCCCTGATGAAAGGTGAGCGCGCAGAAACTGCAGGCGCCGAAACACCCGCGGGAACTTACCAGACTGAAGCGGATCTCCTCAAGAGCAGGGACCGGCTCCGTATATGACGGATGGGGAGCCCGCATGAAAGGCAGTTCATACACCCGGTCAAGGTCGGCACCGTCAAGGGGATAAGCGGGAGGATTCTGCACCACGGCCCGTGTACCGTACACTTCCGCGAGAGGTTGCGCCGTATACGGATCGGAGTTCTTGAATTGCAGCATATGGCTTTGCGCGAATGCCTCCGGACGTGTTTTCAACTCCTCATGGGAAGGCAATACCAGTGCCTGCGGGGGAAGTTCTCCTGCTGGGGCACTATACACGGTACCGCGGATATCCTTCATGTCCCTTGGATGTTCACCCTGATCCATCCTCCGTGCTATATCCCTGATCGCAACCTCGCCCATCCCGTACACCAGCAGATCTGCCTTGGCGTCCAGAATAATGGACCGTTTGAGGGTATCCGACCAGTAATCGTAATGGCACAGCCGCCGTAAGGATGCTTCAACTCCTCCAAGAACAATCGGCATCTTTTTATAGGCTTGCCTGATCGCATTCGCGTAGACCACCACAGCACGGTCCGGCCGCTTTCCCGCGATGCCTCCCGGGGTGTACGCGTCATCGCTCCGCGGCTTTCTTGCCGCGGTATAATGGCACACCATGGAGTCCAGATTGCCTGAGGTGACAAGGAACCCAAGCCGCGGCCTGCCAAATTCGGTGAACGATTCCGGTTTACGCCAGTCGGGCTGTGACAGGACAGCAACCTTGAATCCGTCGGCTTCCAGGACCCGTCCGATCACGGCAGCGCCGAATGAATGATGATCCACATAGGCATCGCCGGTCACCAGCACAAAATCCGGGCGCTCCCACCCCAGGCCCTCGGTTTCTTTCTTGCTCATGGGCAGAAACTGCCCGTTGTTATCTGGTTTTGAATCGCTTGTCATAAAGTGGCGTATTGTATCTCCATTCAAAAAAAAAAGACAGACCACCGCACCGTGCACATGCCGCTTGTCCAGACAGACACAGCCCGGTATGATGGAATGAATATGATTCTCAAGAACACCCAGCTTTACAAATTCAGTCTGTACGGCTTCCTGAAGAACTTAAGATTTTTCGAGCCATTTATGGTCCTGTACCTTCTGGAAAAGGGCCTTTCATTTACCCAGATAGGACTTTTATACGGATTCCGGGAAATCGTCATAAATGTCCTGGAAATACCCACAGGCATTTTTGCCGACGGTATCGGCCACAAAAGAACCCTGATGCTCTCATTAATAGGTTACATAGCGTCCTTCGTAATATTTTACTTCGCTTCAAACCTGGCGGCCCTGTTCGGGGCCATGGTATTGTTTTCTTTCGGCGAAGCCTGCCGAACCGGTACCCATAAGGCGATGATTTTCGAATATCTTCATCAAAACAGTATGGATGACCAGAAAACCGCCTATTACGGCTACACCCGGTCCTGGTCTCAGACCGGGGCCGCAGTATCGGCCCTTGGAGCCGGTGTCATTGTTTTCTGGCAGGATTCCTACTCCTCCATATTTCTTTTTTCCATCGTACCCTATATCCTCGATTTCTTTCTTATCATGTCGTACCCCGACAGCCTGAACGGGACAGGTACTTCCAAAGGTAAAAAAATGTCAGAAATTTTCCGGGCGGTTGTCAAGGAAACAGCCTATATATTCTCCACGAAAAAGACGTTCATCATCATTGGAAACCAATCCATCCACTCGGGGTTCTACAAAGCAGGGAAGGACTTCATCCAGCCTATCCTGAAATCAATGGCCTTAGGCCTTCCGTTTCTGGCTGCCTATTCCATTGAACAACGCAGCTCCGTGGCTGTAGGGATCATTTATTTTGTTCTGTATCTCCTCACCGCTTTCGCATCCCGCAGCGCCCATATAGTGGTGGCCCGGACCCGTTCTGTTGCAGCGCTGTTGAACGGGACCCTCATTCTCGGGGCGGTGGCCGGGACAGCCGCGGGAATCTTGTACCGCTTTGACCTGGTACCTCTGGCGGTGCTGCTGTACATCGGTATCTTTTTACTGGAAAATCTCCGTAAGCCGGCAGGAGTCGCCTATATTACTGACACTCTTAACCCAAAAGCCATTGCCACCACCTTATCGGCAGTATCACAGGCTTCATCCATAGTAACCGCCGCGATAGCCATGTTTCTTGGAGCAGCAATCGACATACTCGGTCTTGGATGGGGAATGGCAGTTGTATTCGGCATCCTTGGTATTATCAGCCTGTTATTCCGGGTACCAAAAGAAGCGCCGCCGTACACAGGCGAAATACCATAAGACTAAAACTGTTGTTCATTTTTAAAATAGATATTCATATGATGGAGGTAAGTAATATGAAAAGAAGTTTTTTTATCTATTGGCTGATCTTCTCCGCTGCCCTATTAGCAGCGAATGATGCCTTTGTTGAAACGGCCGGCGGGCACATTCGAATAAGGGATGAAAATAAGAACATCGAGATAGTATCAGAAGTACTTGATATTGAGCTAAATGAAAATACATATAGCATTACAGTGACGTATGGTTTTCTAAACAACGGGCCGTCTGAAACAATAACAACAGCCTTTCCTCAATACCAGACAAATGAAGGTGTCGGATCCAGTGCCGAAATACGTAATTTTCAAATCAAATACGGTAACGGCAGGACAATCGATCATTCTTTTGTTTCGGCAGAAGAAAAATTGGACGCACAGTTTGTTATAAACGGCTGGTATGTAAAAGACATTACTTTTCGCGAAAACAAAATAACGGAAATCCAGATAACGTATGAAGCGGTTTACGGTCAATACGGCACCTACCAGTCCGCACAGTATTTGTTGGGAACCGGGAGCACCTGGCAGGGGCCCATAAAAAAACTGGAAATAAATATCACGAACAACACCTCAAACTGGATTCACATGGTTGAGATCGCGGGGAGCACCAATTACACGTACAAGACTTTATCATCCAACAAATACCAGATTCAAAAGGCGGATTATGAACCGGCATTAAAAGACGAAATCATTATCGGTATAACAGATGAACCCAAAACAAGACCCCGATTGACATCCGACAGGAATTTCCTTTTAAAAAGCAAGACATTGGATAGAGCCTGGTTCCGGTTTTTATCTGCAGAGCAATTACGGATAATGCGTAATATGATATATGCGTACCACGGCTACCAGTTTAAAGCGAACGACTTACAGGTTTTTTTTAAAAACCAAAGATGGTATGAACCGAATGAGAGTTTTTCTATCTCTCTCTTCTCTGAAAATGAGAAAAACAATGTAAAGATAATTCAAGAAATAGAAGAAGAGATTAATTAAGCGCTATGGCGAATTAAAGCTTGTGTACACGCCTTAATGCCAAACTGCCGCGTTCCCTACATAAGACAAGGAACACGCGGCAGTATAATAGGTTATTAAAATATCCCAGGCCCGCTCCCGTATGAGCTACCCGACAATTCCCGACCGGTCGATACTTTCTACAAAGCTTTTCTGGGCAAACAGGTAAATCACCAACAGGGGCAGCACCATAATAAGGGTACCGGCATTGTTCACCTGGCTGGTAAGGGCCGGAGATATTACCATCTGTGTACCCAGCTCCCGGCCGAGCCACATACCAAGGGCACGGGAGAGACTTCCCAGGGATTTAGGCAGGATAACCAGGGACTTTAAAAGCACACCCGCATAAAACCCGTCAGTCCATTGCCACACAAAGGAAAAGAGGAAGGTGGTCGTCATGATGGGGATGGCCCCCGGAAGCATTATCTTGTAAAAAATTTTAAAGTGCCCCGCACCGTCTACAAAAGCGGATTCCTCCAGTGATTTGGGCATTCCCCGGAACACCTGGCGAATAATGTAAATATATAACCCGTTCTTTAAACCCATCGCCGTGGCGGCTATGAACGCATAGGGCCAGAGAGAATCAAGCAGATTTATACCACGGAACCCTGTACTTAAAAATCCCAGGGGATTGAAATACCGGAAACTCATGAACATGGGAATACTTATGGTCTGGGGAGGCACTATCAGGACCAGAATTACCAGACCGAACATCAGATCCCTGCCGGGAAACTTATACCGCGCAAAACCGTAGGCTGTCAGTGTACAGGAAGCAAGCTGCAGCACGCTGACCATTGTCGATAAAAGAACACTGTTCAGGAATGCGCGTCCGTAATCCATCAGCATGAAGGCAAGACGGAAATTCGACAAAGTCAGATGCTTCGGGATATTCGTGACAGTCACATCGTACATATCCCGCTCTTCCATAAAAGCGGTAGTTGTCTTTATGAACAGCGGGTACAAAATAAGGAAACAGATTCCGATGACCAGGACCGAGCGCATGAAATTCCAGAAAAACGCATTAATTCGGTGCCAACGGAACATATGGTGGAGACGTGTTTTAATATCACTCATGGTAGAAAACCCTCTTTCGGTAGAATAAACCTATGACGATGAGCATGCCCACAATCACTCCCATGTATATCCATGAAAGAGCGGAAGCATACCCGAAGTTGGCAAGAACAAAGGCTTTGTTATGGATGAACTCCATCAGCTCGTTGTCCGATTTGGTGAATGAATCGATGATACTGTAAATCATGTTGACCAAAATCAACGGGCTGACCATGGGGAAGGTTATTTTCCAGAAACCTTCCCACGCGGTAGCGCCTTCCACTTTAGCCGCTTCAAACAGAGAAGAGGGAATGGACTGCAAACCGGCAAGAAAGATGAGGATCTGCACTCCCGAATCGTTGATAACCTGATAAATGCGGTCTATGGCAAGGATCACGTACTCGGCGAACTGGGGCGGTACCCGGGAGTTTCGGAGGAGGTCCTCTATATCAAAGGTCATCAGACCCAGATTCGCCGCATCGTCGGCGGGATTCTTCATCATCTGTAGTATGGCGTCATTCTGCTCGATCTGGCCGATAATTCCCGAGGCCAGAATAACCGGCAGGAAGAATATCGCCCGGGCCAGGAACCGTCCTTTAAAACTCTGATTCAAGAGGGTCGCGGCGAAAAAACTGAATATGATGATGATTGGCACATTCGTGAGCATGTCCACAATCGACTGTATTAGTATCTGCCGGAATTCAGGGTCGACCAAAAACGAATAACTGTAATGCTCCCACCCTATGAATTCATACTGCAGACCTTCGGGGGTTACCGTCAGATCATTGAAACTGAAAATTATGGACTGAATAAGGGGACGCAGGAAAAAGAGGAAGAATCCCAAAAGGAACGGGCTGATAAAGGCATAGCCCACCATGTTTTTCTTATGCGAAAGCCCCATGGACTTGTATTTAGCGAACAATTGCGTAATCCTCCCCTGAAATTTGAAGGTCTCCGTAGGTGAATACGGTGCTTCCGTAATTGATAATGATCTGAACGCCGTTGGCGTACTCACTTACCACCACATCATCCGAAAGGTAGGCATGACCGACCAATGGGCTGCCGCCTGCGGCGGAGCGGACCGATGACAGCTCTTCGGACCATTCCTTAATGGTCCCGGCCCAGGTTGGGTAATGAACCGAGAAAAGATTATCATGGAAGGTGTTTACAATGATGGAATTGTCGGCGGCCATAACAGTGAAATGAGGGATGGCCCCGGATTCCACATGCTTAAGGAAGGTACGCCGGCTGGAATCGTTCAGATTTACCGCCTTACCGGCAAACTGGCGCTTACCCGAAAGGACCATGGCCACAAAAGGAACGCTCCTGTCGGCTATGAAGTACCCGCTGGAGTCCAGCTCCGTGTCGGTAATCATGAAAGCGTCATCCAGAGCATATGCGTTGCCGCCCCGGAGGAGCACCCTTGCCCCCTTGTCGTTCATCCCGGAAAAGAGGTCGTTCATATAGGGAATCGCATTTTGGCGCGCGACTTCATTCCGTTCAAAATAGTCGCCATGGAGTGCGTTTCCTGCAAATCTGAAAGCAAAACCGGGCAGACCGTAACGGGCCACCTGCTTTGCTGCCTTGTCGTATACATGACTGCCTCTGACCGGACTCACCAGAAAATTCGGAGGCTGCAGTTTATCCGGCGTCCGGGTAGCTATGGACCAGGGATAAACCACCGCATCCTTTCTGTCGAGAAGCTTTACCGTATGAAAGTTCCGTGAATACCCGTCAAAAGCCTTGTCACGGAGCACCCGGGTTACCGAACCGTCAAAAAACAGGTAAGTGCCCTTTTCTTCGCTGAAACGTATGAGCTCCATCATGTCATCAGCCGGACCCACTTTGCTGTTCCGCTTGAAACTAGGATCGTGGTTGATACCCCCCTTCTGCCAGCCTAACAGGGTAACCGCGCTGCGCTCAACTCCGGAAGCATGTACGTCCTCAAGAATATTCCTGGTTTGGGCATACGTCGTCACGGGCTCTATACCGTTGTACGGTACGCCGAGGAACTGTTTTTTCAAGTCTATCGCCATGACAATGTCCAGTGCTAGCTGGGCCCGGGGCTGAGTTTGTTTCGTAGTGCCGAACAGAACCCGGGAGTAGGTTTTCGCCATACCGGCATAGTCAGCATCCTGACCGTTCAGGAAATAATAGCCCACGCGGATCTCTCCATCGAAAGGGGCCTGCTGATAGGTGTTTACGTATTTATTGCCCTGAAGGCTTTCAAGGGTTACCGGGGAAAATCCCAGAAAAGTATACTCGCTGCACACATTATTGTAGGAGTTAACCTTTCCGGAAATATCTGCGTACAGGTTCGCGTGGGCATCCCCTTCTTCTATTACCGCAAGAAACGCATTGTCATCCTGTTTCATACCGAACACCGGCATGGTGACTCCAAGCTGTTTCATCCCCGTTTCTTTCCTGGGCACCGCCGGGTCTTCATCGTAAATGAAGGCATAATAATTGTCCGCCCACTTTTTCCCGTTATCAAGATCAATGAGAGCGCCGGACCCGTCGGGTATGAACATATAGCCATCATGCATGTCGGCCTTGGCAGCCCCGAAAAACTCGAACAGCCGGATGCTGGTAATGGGAAACGAAGGGTGGTACAAAACACCGTCTGTGGGGATACGAACATGAAAAACTCCGCCGTCGATATCGTACTGAAGAGTAATGGTAAACAGCTCGATGTTGGGCTTCTCGCCGGCAACCATATTGTCGGCGTTGTCTTTCATGAGATCTTCAAGGGTATACCCTGCTGCGATAAAGCCTTCCTCTATACGGGCAAGAAGAGCCTTGTTCGTAAGATTGTCGGGGAATTTGTAAATATCGTATCTCTCCAGCTGGGGATACTTTGCAAGGTATTCCTGCCGTGTTTCTTCACTTAAGGCTTTTTCCAGGGAAATCATCTGATACTGCCGGTCCATCTGGGCGGTGTATTTCCGGTCTCCCATTTTCTCGTAAAAGTATTCGTAACGTTCCTTGCTGATGATCTTGGGAATCAGCTGAATATGGTCTATGTTGCCGAGGGTATAGGTAACCGCCGCGCCGGTCTTCGTCTTTTCTATGGAAAACTGTCCTTTTTCAACGGCAAACCCATAACTGTTCATTGTCTTTTTTACGGACGAGTCGTTGAAATAGGTAATCCTGAACTGGCTTTTAAGGATGTCCTTATTAATGCCTGCAGCAGCAGGATCATCTTCCTGGGGGTTTGAATACCATTCCTTGCCGGAAATCCTGTCGGTAACACGGACCGCAGCGTTCTGTTTGTGTATGTCAAGGATGAGCCTGTCATTCTCCGCGGCTGTCATCCAGCCTTCGCCGGTCTTGGGAAATTCACGTACGAGTTTGCTGAAACGTGTAAAATCCCCTTCCGGCCCCGCGCAGGATACCGAAGCAATTGCAACAGCCAGCAGCGTCATGATCCTCAACATCTGGGTGATGGTTCCTGTATGCTTCATAATCTGAAAATCAACTCCTTGTAAATTGAATACACAAAGGCGTACATCTGCTGGATGAGGCTTGAAAAAAGCAGGACAATGAAGGAAATAACGCCCATGCCTACAATGGTTAGCAAGACCACCGCAACGGTTTTTTTAAGAGAGTACTGGTGTATTACCATAGTGGAAATGAAAAACAGAAGCATCATCCAGATATTCGCCAACGAATTGAGTATCAGGTAAAAACCCTGTTCCTCAAGGGTAAAAAACCATGAAAGTAAAATCAGTGGTATGTTGATCAGTATGACTGGAAGAAGCGAGTACCCTGAGGCCATCACAATGTCCCGGAAGCTGCCGTCTCCTTCCATGAGGGACGTCAGACACCAGTTGGCTACGCACCACAGGAAAAAAGGAACCAGAATACCCAGGGCTTCCACGATGATGTTCAGGTCCTTGGGATCGAGCATCGGGTCCTGAAAAATAAACCGGGTCAGCTGCCGTTTCATAATAAACGTAACAATAACGGCGGCCAAAAGGGTCAAACCTACAGAGAGCCTTCCTTCTTTTTCGAATTTCAGCTCGTAGAAATTCTTGATGGGCCTGAACAGAATCTTGAACCCAAAGAAAAACGATTGTGAATATTCCTGAATCGTCATGATTTTACAGTCCCTTTCATTCTTTTTTTGTAGTAAAACTTCAAGCCCCTGTACAAAATGAAGATGAGCACAACGGCCATTACAAACCATCCGAAATTACGTTCCGCGACCTCTTTTCTGTGATATTTGAATGCCCTGGAAAAGGGGTCCGGGTGTCTGATAATCTGGAAATATCTCATGGCCTCTTCAAACTTGTCCTCCCGGTACAAGGCGTTTCCGATGCCGTAGTACGCCCACTCAAGGTTCGCATTCTGGGCAAGGGCCTTTTCCCAGTTCTCTTTTGAGCGGTCATAACGGCCCTCATAATAGTCGGTAATTGCGGTAATCACGTCTTTTCCATACGTGGTGGGGGAATACACCGATAGAGCGTCAGTCTGACTGTCCAGAACGAGCACCCTGTCGCCCAAAAGACCGATTGCAACAGGAATCCGCAGAAGTCCTTCCCGGTTGCCCAGCCCGCCGAAAATGGTGATGAGTTTTCCGTCGGGATCATAGGCGAATATCCTGCCCCGCCGCTGATCAAGAACATAATAAATACCGATGTCATCTATGGCTATATCGCACAACGACGAGGCGCCCGGGATGGACGAATCCTTTGACACAAAGAGGATGTCTCCCACCGGCGGATAGAAATCGTCCCGTTTGAGAATGTCATCCCCCTGGGGATTAAGCCGGCGTATGGGCGTAACCTGGGTATTGCCCCAGTAAATGGCGCTTTCTATCTGCTGCCTGGTATAGGCGCTTGTCGTGGTAAAGATGAACCCTTCGGTATCGATGGTGATATTGTTGTAAACAGTCGGTACGATGCGACGCATGGTCCTCCGCTGGGCCTGGGTAGAGAAAACCCTCCACAGGTAATCAGCGGGATTCAAGGTAACTTTTGTAGCCCCGAAATACTGCTTGAACACCCCGTCTTTGTTCAGTTCGATAAGACCCTCGTTTACCCCCTGGGCCACCACATAAATACGGAAGGCCCTGTCCAGGGCTACCTTCAGGGGCCGGTATACAAACCCCTCCGGGATGAGATCCGACTCGGGTGTGCCGTATTCAATAACGAGATCCCCTTCAGCATCTACAACGGCTATCCGGGCATTCCCGGTATCCGCAACATAAAGGGTCCCATCGCCGGTAACGAAGACATCATGAGGTTCATTAAACCCTTCGTACACCTTCAGTACATTGAAATCCCGGTCAAAACGGATAATCCGGTCATTACCGGTATCCGCAAGGTATACTTCATCACTGGCCGGATGGACAAAGAGCCCGTGAGGAGCCGAAAAGGCGGAAACCCCAAGGTCCTCTCCCCGGAGCATGGTATCGGGAACAAACGCATGGGGCGCTTCTACCGGTTCCATCCACCGGTTATAGGTGTAGCTGTCATAGGGAACATCAGCCGCAAGAGGCAGTAAGGCACACGCCAGTATGCATAAACCAAGAAGTTGTGCTTTTTTCATCCGGCTACTCCTTTAGTCCAGAGGTGGCCATAGTTTCTACCATCCGCGCCTGATTTATCAAAAACACCGTCAGGGGCACAATGAGCATTACAAGAACATTAACCGCGGCGGGACCCGTTCTGGCGATTCCTCCCTGGACAATCTGCTGAAAAGCTATGGGAAGCATTTTATACTGCTCGGTAAAGATGTAACTACGGCCGTCCATGTTCCACATCTGCTGTACAGAAATAATCATCAATGTCAGCCATGCCGGTTTTACCATGGGCATTGCTATCACCATGAAAATCGTGAGCTCATTGGCACCGTCTATTTTTGCCGATTCCAGAAGGGAATCATGGAGCTGTTCCATGAACTGCTTCATGAGGAAGAGCCCGATAGGCAGGGCGAAAGCAGGAATAATGAGGGCCCAGTAGGTGTCTATGAAACGCAACCGTGTAAGAATGAGGTAGTTTGGAATCATCGTTACCTGCGGCGCGAACATCAAGGAAAAAATAACAATGGTGAACATGGCAGTCGCGCCGGGAAATTTGTGCTTGGCCAGAACATAGGCCGCCAGGGATGCCACCATGATATGGCCGAAACTTCCCACAACTGTGATAAAAACAGTATTGAAAATATACCGGCCGAAGGGCACCCAGGAACCGGCCATCAGATTTGCTAAGTCCACAAAATTCTGAAACGTCGGGTTCCTTGGAAAAAACAGGGGCGGGAACCGTAAAAGTTCGTCGAGGGGCATAAATGCCCGGGCAATAATGAATACGAGGGGAAACATGAAAATCCCTGCCATGAGCAGGAGGAAAACAAGATTCGATAAATTCCCGAAAACGCCTCGTGCGTGTTTCTGTGCCATAATCTAGGTACCTACCTTTTTCAGAAGCCGCTGCACTCCCTTGTTTAGGAACACCATCATTAAGAACAGCAGGGTTGCGATTGCAGACGCGTAGCCCATGTCAAAACGCCGGTACCCGTAGTCCTGCAGATGGGCGACAATCGTGTGGGCGGCATAATCGGTAGAGGGATCGCCGACCAGCATGACAATCTGGAACATCATAGTAAACGACGTGGTGATCGACATGACCGCCCCGAACATAAGCTGGGGTTTCATGGAAGGAAGAGTGATATACCACAACTCCTGCCACCGGTTTTTTATGCCGTCTATGTACCCCGCCTCGTACAGGCTGCGGTCTACCCCCTGAAGCCCCGCAATAAAGGCCAGGAAGTTGATGCCCAGACTCATCCACAGAAGCACCGCGATAACCACGTACTTCATGTAATTGGGATCATACAGCCAGTTGATGGGCTGCTGTATAATGCCGAACTCGATCAGCTTGGCGTTGAAAATGCCCTGGGCGTCACCGGAGAAAATAATCTGAAAAATGGTAAACGTGGCAAAGGTGACCGTGGGCGCGTAAAAAATGAGCACAAATACGGAGCGGATCTTTGCCGGAAGCTCATTGATCATCCAGGCGAACAACAAGGCCATTAAATACCCTACAAGCCCCGAAAAAAGGGCAAACAGAAGGGTGTTCTGCACGGCGATAATAAAAATCTCGTCGTTCAGCAAAAGGTTCACGTAATTCAGCCACCCCACCCATTTTGGAGGTTCCAGAATATTGTAATAGGTGAAACTCAGGCCCATGGACATGAGGACCGGAATGATCGTGAATGTCGTAAACAGGATCGCGTAGGGCGCGAGCAGATAATAGGATTCCCGGGAATTGTATATCCTCGTTCCCAGGCGCCGCAAATAGCCGGCGGTATCCTGTACCCGTTTCTGCAGCCCGACGGTTAAGGCGTCACTCATCGTTTACTGCTCCTTTCCTTTGGCCAGATCATCAATGGTGACAAGGCCGAATTCTTTGCGTTTCGATGTAATTTCATCGTTAATTTTTCGTACGTATTCAAGAAGGGTCTCCCTGGGGTTCTCTCCGTTGTACAGGACCTGCCGCCAGGCATTATCCACGTGGCGGGGCATAAAATAGCTTCCCGGCACCTCCGGCACTCCCCGTACCCATTGCCACTGTTCCTGGAGAACCCGGAACTCCGCTGCCGGCCAGGCCAGACGTTCCATGGCTTCCCGGTTTGCGGTAGGATGACGGGCCGCAGGACCCATGACGCTTTCCAGTTCCTTTCCATAGCGCTCCTGGGAATCTGCGCTTAACCACCATTTGACGAAATTCCAGGCGCCTTCCTTGTTTTTTGAATCCTTCAGGATGATGCTGGCCTGGCCGGAGCCCGGCACCGACCGGTCGATAGTGCCGTCGGGACGCAGGGTTCCCGGAACCGGGGCGAAGCCCCACAGTCCCCTGATCTCCGGAGCGAATACCGCAAGGGCATTGTACTGGAGGTAGGTATTTATACCGATAGGCACTTCCCCGGTCCTGAACCGGCTTATGAAGTTGTATTGTTCGGGCAGACGGTAATTTACATACATGTTTGTCCAGTCCTCAAAGGCCCGGATACCTACTTCCGAATCGATATCGGTTGCTATGCCGTCTTCCTTATATACATCCCCGCCGTTCTGGAACAGCAGCATGTTGTACGCGTTTGAACCGTTATACAGGTTTATATTGTTCAGCTGCTCCCTGACCGGAAGGACGAACTCTAGATGGTTTTTCTGGAGGTCCGCCATGATATTGTACAGATCGTCCCAGGTGTTCGGTAAAGGAATACCGAGTTCATCCAGGATATCCTTCCTGTAAAACATGATCTGGAATTCCTGGGTCTCGGGCAGCCCGTATACGCCGTCCTGATAGGTATAGGGGACAAGGGCGCTGGGATAAAACCGGCTGGCGACCTCTTCAAAATCAGGAAACTGGGTAAAATCTTCCACCGCGTTACGGATGGCGTAATCCACCGGCATGTTCGTCCAGATCTGCATGGCGACATCGGGACCGATACCTGCCACCGTTGCCGGAAGGAGCACCTCCGGCATGACAAGCCGTACGTTTACCGGAAGGCCCGTATCAGGCGTAAAAGTATCATCTACCATGCGTTTCAGAATCTGGGCCTGGTCACGGCCGGTAAGCATCCAGACGGTGACAATATCGTCTTCATCGCCCTCGTACTTATTACCGACACTGTCGTAGTCCTCGAAAAAGGACGCGACGAAAGAAGACACAGAATACCAGACTTCCCGGAATGGCCCGGCGCCTGCATTGGGGGGCCTATCCCCTTGAGGGACAAAGGTTATGTAGTCGATTTCAAGGGGCTGCTCCTGGCTGGTGCGTATCCAGGTTCCTATACCCGCGACGTTTGTCTTGAGTTCGCTGATCATCCTGGGAATAAGAAAGGGATTGATGTACATACGTTCAAGCATGTAAGCCACCCGTTCAAGACTCGCCGCGTGTGCCCGGTCGCCGGTGTATGCTTCCACCTGGTCTACCAGATCATAGAGGATGACGCTCTGTTCGGCGAAAATCTCCATCACATCCGGAAGTTCGTCGTCTATATTGTAGTCCCGGTAAATATCGGGATTGGCACCTGTAAGCATCAGAAGCTTGCGGTAGGCGTAATTGAGGGTATACACACTGTTCTGGGTTTCCTGGAGGATGGGCCCCAGCTCACCGAGCCCGGTCTCCATCTGCAGAACGTGACGCCCTGGTTTCAGATGAAACAGATAGGGCTCCTGCTTGCCGCCGAACACCTCCATGTTCCAGGAGGTTGAATATTCAATAGTGAACTCGTCCGCTTCCTGGAAAGGGACCTTGCCGTCAATAAGGATACGCCGGTTCGCCTTGAACCCGTGCATCAGGTTCTGCCGGGCCCGGGCGGCGAGCTGGTACAACCCTTCCTCTTCAATTTCGAATTCCCAGTTGACCCACTGGCCGGGAAGCCGCCAGGAAAGACCGCCGATGGTGTTCAGCCTGATTTTAGAAAAATGAAAGGGCTCGCTTGCCGCCGAGGAACGGTCGGACATGGGATAGAGCATCTGGTCGGATTTTTCAAAGGTGCGCTCAGCCTGGAATTTTACCGGCTTCCCCTTCCCGTCAAGGGCGGGATACGATGCAGCTATCCGGGCATAGGCGGGAATCTCGGGTTTCTGGCGCAAGACCACTTTGGTGATGGCAACCGGCTCTTTCACCGAGCGGAAAGAAATGGTATTCACACCTTCCTTGAAATAAAACTGGAAAGGCTCTGAAGAATACCCCAGGTAATCGGCACAGTAGACGGAATTGATCCGGGGCCGCTCAGCCAGAGAGGCCCTGATCTCGTTTCCGCGGTTGTCCTGGGTGGGGAGGCCTTCATCCACCCATACCCGGGTCATCATGAAATGCCGGGCCCCGTTGAAGGGCACTTCGCCGTTTATTAATACCTCGCGCTCAATAGCCGAGTTTTTTCCGTCTACAGGATAATATTCAACATACAGCTGGTAAAGCGATTCCGAGGGTATATCAATCTGCCAGGAAACCAGCCCTTCTTCTCCGGTCACTATCGCGGGCATACCGCTGCCGAGGAAGTCCCGGTCCAGGGTTACGCGTGCGTTTTCTCCGACGTTGAAGGACGCGATATCCACCGCGAGTTCACCAGAGCCCAGAGGCACATCCTGGTAGATGTTCCGGTACACTTCGTAGGAGTCGGTTCGTATACCGAAGGTAAGATGGGATTCTACATCAGACACCCGTCCTTCCAGGGCAGACTGGAGGATCTCCCCGGAGAGGTTGCCGACACTCTCTTCATCTATGGTATCCCGGGAATAACAGGACGAAACAAAGACCGCCCCCGCCGCGAGCAGGGCAAGCAGCATCCTGGATAAAGAACTCGTTTGAATTCGCATGTTTCCACACCCTCTATCTAAAGCATTGAGTCGCACATTTTATACTAATATTTCTATATATTATAGACTAATAAAGAGCGGCATGGGTATGCCACTCTTTATTTATGCCCTTTATTCGCCTAATACATCAGCGATTTTCCCTTCGAAAATCGGCTGTGCTTCTTCAACAGCAACTTGAGGAGATTTCTCACCCTTAAGAATGGGGAGAGGGAGGGATTCCCATGTAGTTTTCAGGCCGAAAAGCTCATGGGTAAAAGTAGTAAATTTGCCTCCGACACTCATCATCCGCTGGGTCTCCTCAACGCTCTCAATATCATAGAATTTGGTATACAGCCAGCTGAAGGGATCTTCATCGGGGTCTATAAAATCAGGATGCGGCTTCCACAGCTGGTCCCACACCTGAAGAACCGTCTTCACATCCTTGACCCCTACGGGAACGACAACCGTATTATTGGGATAATACACCGAGGTCATCCCGCCCTTGGGTCCGGCGGGAAACAGTGCCCAGCCGATTTCGTCTTCCGGTGTACCGAACTGACTGTCGGATGCCCAGAAAAAGAACGGAAGAAAGGCAACCTTCCCCGCGCCGAATTCATGATACGCCCAGTTCCACTCGGAATCTTCCGGACGCATCCCCACAACCTTATGCTTGATATTCAGATCCTGATAAAACTGCAGCGCCTCAATGGCCGCAGGAGACGCAAGACCGAATTTACCGTCATCAAGGATATTCGCCCCGTTACCGGCAATTAAGGCCATGGCCGCCACATGAAGAGGATCTTCGGCGAATCCCCACTGATCGATATTACCGTCACCGTCCAGATCCCTGGTTACAGCCTTGGCGATCTCGAGCATTTTATCCCAGGTCCACTCACCGTTTCTTTGCAGTTCGTAAATATCCGGCTGACCTTCACGGTCCAGCAGGCTTTTATTGAACCACCATCCGGCGGAGGGCTCGATAAACTGGTCCTTAATGCTGTATTCATGCCCTTTAAGGGTGAAGGCCTCACGCTTTCCCTGATGATAATGGGGCTGGCTGAAATCAATACCATAGCCCTCAACAGGCTCAAGGAGCTGTTCCGAGACAAAGCCCGGAAAAAATCCCTGATCTATATAAACATAATCCGCTACCGGATCACCGGCAGCAATACTGGCCAGAAGATCGTCATGATGCCCCTGCCAATCGCCGCTGTTCCGGGTTTCCAGCTTGAAATTATACTGCTCCTCAAGAAACGCGAGCTTTGAAAGCCACACCTCGTCGGTAGACGCGGGATCCCACCACGCCATGTATGTAAGTACGCGCCCGCCCAGATCCATGTCACTGGCTTTTGCCGCGGCGCCGTTTTCTCCCTGGCCTTCGGCAATAATGACAGCTGAGACAAACACGAGAAGCAAAAATACAGATACAATTCTCTTCATTGTCCTCTCCTTGTATAATAGAAATCAGCTACCATCATAAGCCCGATTATTTCAACCGTCAACTTTTTGTTAGAATATTTCAACTTAAAAAGATATCTGCACACGAAATATAAGGCTCAATTGCCCCTGTCACTGACGGAAGGAAAAAACTTCCTCGACAATAGCGGACACCCGCATAAAGGGTATTTCGAACAACCGCTCCACCGCGAGGCCGGCGGCACCCACTGCGACGGGATAATCCTCTGTCCTTGCGTAATGAAGGTCCAGCTCTGACCGGTTGTTATATAACCAGTTTATATCCACCTCGCGCTGGATTATGCCAGAAAATTCACTGCGCATGGTATCGAGGTTTCCCCCTAAGAAAACATGGGAAAGATCCAGGATGTTTGTCGTAAAGGCGATATTCCGCGCAAGCTCTTCTAAAACCGCGGTACGTATGGCGGGATTGCTCTTTGCGGTAAGCCTGGTTTTGTATTCAATGCTGAACTGGTCCTCGTTATGGCTTCTGCACAGAAAACTCTTGAACTCTCCCGCGGAACCCGTATCACCGTAAAACACCGTTCCGTTGAGAGCAAAGGCCCATCCGGTGCTCATCCGTTTATAAACCTGGGCAAGAGCCGGATCGTCTTCCATTTCAAACAGGACATAGAGAAAATTCCTTATGCTTCTGTCATCTGAAAATGCAAGAACACCCCAGGAACAACAGTTTGTGTCATTATCTATGTAAACAGGAACATCATATCCCCGGGAGAACTCAGGCAGTATTTCAAGGGGCTCGTGGATATACAGCGGTCTGGAACGCACCACGGTACCGCTGTGATGATCCACAATTCCTGTGAGTCCTACGCCCAAACCAAGAAACCGCTGCCCCCTGTCCTTGACCTCTGCCATGCAGGTGTCGGTCGCATCCCGTAACACCTGCAGAAGGTTGTCCCCCGAAATATCACAGTTTACTTTTTTAATGAACTGAATAGCACCTTCCAAATTGGTAATGACGGATACAATACAATCCTGCTGGACCTGAATTCCCGCGACCACGCCGAAATCTCCGTTAATTTTCAGAGGTATCTGTCTCCTGCCGCTTTTCTCCCCAAGCCGGGATCCGTCACTGTGCATGAGCAGGTTGCGTTTTAAAAGCGCATTGATCAAATTGGTAATGGAAGAACGGTCAAGCCCCATACCGGCCGCCAGCTGAACCCGGCTGGTCCCCGGCGTCTGTCTTATGATATCGAGAATTTGTGAATAGTACTGGGCCTGCACCTTGCCTATCATGAATACCGCTCCAATAGATTCCAGCCCTGGGAAAGACCGGAATATCCAACCATAGTATCAAAGGTGTTTTTTAACTGTCAAACGAAACCATGCACTTCCTGGAGGCAGTGATCCCGATACCACATCAGCCTGCGGTGGTGTAGAATTACCGAAAGGCTTGCACACCCGTATTTAATGTTGTATTTTTCCAACACAAACAAGAGCGACGGATGCACACATCAAGGAGCATACCATGAAATACCCTCTCATGACCGCAATATATCTGGTTTTTGCAATGTGGTGTACATCGTGCAGTTCAATCAGGGAGCAGGACATGCCGAATATCGTACCCTCTCAGTTGATAACCAAGGAACCCCACCCTGCAGCTGACACCCTTTTTTCGTATTTACGCGGAATATACGGGCAAAAAACCATTGCCGGCCAGATGGACCTGAGCTGGAATGACAGCGTTCATATGGTAGGGCGGGTCTACAGGGACACCGGCCGGTATCCTGCCCTCCAGGGCTTTGATTTCATGAACTTCAAGGGTACCGGTTCGGGAACGGTCCAGACCTACGAAGCCCTTCAATGGTGGAAAAACGCCGCCGGAACCGGTAAAAACGGTATTGTCACCTTTTGCTGGCACTGGCGCGATCCGAGGGCGCCTTTCGACAGGGGAGAATTCTACACCCGGGACACCAGCTTCAGGATTCCCTACGACCTGAAAACCCGGAAATGGAAGACCGACACCGCCGAGTACCAGGCTATGATGAAGGACATCTCAAGAGTCGCAAGAGAGTTGAAGAAACTCCAGGACAAGGGTGTTCCGGTATTATGGCGCCCCCTTCACGAGGCGAGCGGCGGCTGGTTCTGGTGGGGGGCGTCCGGATCCGACGCGTATAAGGCATTATGGGAACTTTTATTCGACCAGCTCAACGGCGTTCACGGACTCAAAAATCTGATCTGGGTATGGAACGGCCAGGACAAGGGCTGGTACCCGGGTAACGACACCGTGGACATTATCGGCGAGGACGTCTATCCCGGCCCGAGGAAGTATAACTCAGGAAAAAGCAGGTTTTTCCTGGCGAACAGGATTGGGGGCGGATCAAAGATGGTGGCCCTTACGGAAAACGGCGCCATTCCTGACCCTGATGCAATGGCAAGGGACGAGTCCCGCTGGCTGTACTTCATGACCTGGAACGACGCCCACGGCAGAGAACACGCAGATGATGAAAGCAGTTTCTGGACCGGACAGTACCACAACGAGGATACCCACAAGAAAAAAGTGTATCATCACCCGGATGTGATCACCCTTGATGAACTGCCGTCTTTTGTTCTGCAGGAATGACAAGCCCCGGCCGCAGTTAGAGCAATAACCTGCTGCGGTGCTCCCCTGCTCCCTGCACATTTGTGCGGATGCGGTACAGGGCACCGGCTCCGGGGCCTTCGCTGTCTTTTGTCCCCTCAAAAAGGGCCGTCGTCACGAAGAGATCCGTGTAATCCGGTCCGCCGAAGGTGACACAGGTTATCTTTTTTGCCGGCATGGGTATTTCTAAAAGCAGTTCCGGCTTTCCGTTGAGGGAACCGTCGGACGTCCCGTAGCAGACAACCCGTCCGCCGTCCCACTCGCCCATCCACACGCGGCCGGCAGCATCAACCGTCAGGCCGTCTCCACGGCCATTTAGATCCGGCACTGCCCGGGAAGGCGCCGAACCCTCGCGAAAAAGTATCCGGTCAGAAAGGGCACCCGTTTCTTCATTGTAGGAAAAAAGGTAGGTGCGGTTTGTTCTGGAATCATTGAAATACATGGCCTTCTCGTCGGGGGTAAACCCCATCCCGTTCGGGGTTCCGTATCCCCCCTCGGGAGTGTCCGCGCCGTCGCTTGCTACACGGTAGCTGCCGTCTGTCAGAATCTGGTACAGGCGGCCGGAACGCCCGGCTGCCGACATGGTCCCCACAAAGACCCTTCCCCGGGAATCGGCTATCTCATCGTTAAAGCGCGTGCCGGCCTCTTCGGGAATGCCGTCAATAACACTACGGACGCCGGTCCGGCCAAGAAGTTTTATGCCGCAACCGGCGGTAAACAGGGCAAGACCGCCGTCGGCCTGTAGAGTGCAGCCTCCCAGTTCCTCCCCCTCCCAGGCTGTACCGTTTTTCCCTGATGCGGGATCATGCCACAGGAGGCGTCCGCGGGGAATATCAACGTAATACAGCCGACCTTCATCGGGGTGCCAGACCGGCCCTTCACCGATACGACATGCCATATCGGCAATCTGTTCAGGTTCGCTTACCCAAATACTCATTCTGCAGCTCCATCAAGACTTATTTTGCAGTATATCAATTGCCTTCACCCACTTTATGCCGCACCCCGGATAGGAGGGATAGGTGCAGGAATACATATCGTCATGGTAATAAAACTCGAACTGGTTCATAAACACCACATTATGGCCGGAAACCTCCTGCAGAGGAATAAAAAGGGTTACCGTTGTTTCCGCCGCTCCTTTACCGCCGGGACGCGAAAGGAAAAAGGTGATACCGTCGGTAGAAAGGGACGCTTTCCCCACACCCAGAACCTCACCGTTCTCAAATTTATAGCCCTTGAATACCCTTATCCCTTCGTCGGTGAACAGGACTGTTTCTCTATCGCAAGGTGCCGCGTCTATCTGCTTTTCCAGCCGGGCGTGCTGCCATGCAAACCAGTCGGCTGGCGTCCCGTCATCGGTTCCGTTGTCCGTTCTAACAAGCCGGCTCATGGGCGTATATTCCCAGATTGATGAACATGAACGGCAATGCAGGTGCCGCCGGTTCGATTCCAGAGTGGAGATGGAGCCGCACTGCCTGCACATGAAAAGCACGCTTTCCAGACTTTCCGCGCTGTACCGCGATGCGAAGGGGATACCCGAGGCTGCCTGCCATTTAAAGTCGTCATGGGCGAGCATACCGCTCAAGAGGGCGTATACCTGGTCGGAAGATTTCCCTTCATATTCTTTCGGATACAGCACCCGGGAAAAATCGACTGTAAGCCTTCCCCGGCGTATACGCTTTGACCAGCGGGGCAGACTTACAAAAGCCCCCTTGAGGACAGGGCAGAGCACCGGTACTTTCAGCATGCGGATCAGCTTTGCGGTGGCGGGTATCAAGGGCAGGGTTTTTCCGTCCCAGGTGCGGTCACCCTCGGCGAAAATTCCCGCAATCCCGCCGTTTTTCACATACGAGTTTATCATCCGCACCGATTCAAGATCGGAGATTTTCTTGGTTTTTGGAATGGCGTTCACCAGACCAAGCCAGAACCGTACAAACGGAGAACGGAAGTTGGCATCACTGGTAACCCAGTACACTGGCTCCCGTATGAAAATGGCAACAAAAAAAGGGTCAAAGGTGTTGGAATGATTGGGAACAACGCAGTAGGGAGGCTTTAACCCGCGGAGAACCTCAAGTCCCTCCAGACGGACCCGGAATTTACTTTTAAGCCACAGGCCGAGGGAAAACCGTATCAGCTCCAGAAAAAGAGAATATCGTGAAGAAGACATTCCCGTTACTCCTGTACCTTCTTGTCTTCCAGCCATAGCTGGCGTGACCGGGCAAAGGCACGTTTTCTGGCAGAAATAAGGAAAGCCGCCGTCACGTATATGACATAGCAGATGCTCACCCCCAGGGCAATCATAAAAAGAAGGGGATTATTTTCCAGTTTGCTTATCGTGGGATAATTCACCACAAGAATAAGGGGAATCGCCAGGGAAAAGGTTATTCCCGATGAAAACATGTATTCTGTCGCTACAGGGGTTTCAAACTCGGGATCCATTGCCCGCAGCAGGCTCAGGCCCGTGGGCATGGTACCGGTAGAGGCACCGTAGATCATGATGGTGCGGTGGAACCGGTGGTCGGAAAAAAGCCGGGAACACAGCCAGGGAGTGGTGATCAGGGTCAGTAGACCGCCAACGAGGGTTGTCAGCAGAATGGGGAGCCAGAAGGACTTCACCACCACAAGACTGATGGCGCCTATGGCCGCAGTAATCATCAGATCGATAGACAGTCCGCTGACCCTGGTCAGCGTCGCATTATCGATGGTGTGGGAGATCTTGAACAGCTTCATCAGTTCCCTGAACACCATGGCCGTAAGGGCGGAAAATATGAAATTGATCCCCCACAGACTTTCGGCAAACTGCTGCCCCATGGGGCCGATGAATCCCAAAAGCCAGGTCACCAGCTTCAACAGCAAAAAGCTGAAAAGATAGATGAAAAAAATCAACGCCGCGTGATAGGTGAGGGAATCGATCGCCTCGGAATCGGTGGTCAATGTAGTACCGCAGGGACTCTGCTCTTCTTTTGAAAGAATGCCTGAACGGGTACTGCGTTCATAAATTTTATGCAAGAACTCTTTTTCTATCCATCCCTTTCGTATACCGTAATTCATTAAAAACACACCGCCGAAACACCCCCACAGAAAGCCGATGGCCGCAAAGGTGAGTCCGAGGCTGCTGGCCCCTTCAAAACCCAGGCGCTCCCAGCCCTGACCAATCGCGTATGCCTGACCGGGTCCGAGGGCAAAGCCCAGGGGAAGGAGGAACCCGAAACCCGGATTCAGTGAGGGAAAGATGGTCTTGATGAACACCATGACAAGGACAAGCCCCGTTACCGCCTGAATGGCATACTGGGACAAGGTCCCTGTTGAATGGGCAAAAATATTACCCCGCTTTTTCGCCGCAGGATCCACAGGGAGAATACGCAATGTCATGGCGATGAAGGCAATATTCAGCAGATGATAGACCAGGGTCCCGAGACCGTGGGTATCTATACCGTGATACGGCGCAAGGAAATTGTAATAAGGAAGAATGATAAATCCGGCGGTGAGAGCGTTGGGTATAAGGTATTTCTGAAAAAACACGATTTTCACGCGCAAAAATGTAGCGAGCAGTAAAGACCCGGCGATAATCCCCAGATCGACGATCAAAGACCATGAAAAATCCATGAAGCACCCCTTACAAAGTCTGATAATCTACCAAAGAGTATAGGGGATTTTTACAGAAAATTGTGCTCTGTGCGCCGTTTTTTACCCGGAATTAACGCAGCTGGGTAAGATATTGTGCCATCTCGGCGGAGGAGACCTGCAGCCAAAATCGGGATGAAGGTAGTTTCTCGCCGTAAAAGCCGCCAAAAAGGGGTATGGGAACAGCCGGGTCCGCACCAAGGGGGGAGGCCTGGATGACCACAGGTTTCAGATACTGACGGTCAATTTTTTTTACAGCGTCAGACCAGCCCCACAACAACCGGGAACCGCAGGTCCGGCAGGTCCAATATTCGGTCTCAGTCTGGAAATCGGCCTCTATGATCTGAGTATCATACAGATCATGTTCCCGCAGGAGCTTTATCAGACCTTCGGTTTCCCTGCAGGCAAACAGGGCGTTCATGTCCATGCAATCAATTGACACAATCTGCAAAAACCGGGGAAACCCGCAGGGGCACCCACGGGCGGTATATGTTTCAATCACTCCCTCCAGGGCAGCAAAGAGTTCCCGGGTGGGAGACGGTTTATTCTGTTCCGGCATGACATCTCCTTTCATACAATAGCTCTTTGCAAGAGCGTTTTACATAGTACCACACAACAGAAAATCACAGAAGGGAAGTGAAAATACGGTGCCGTTACCTGCTTTTGAGATATTCCCGGACACATGAAGCCGCCTCTTCCAGATATCCCGGCAGGAATGCCTCTTCCTCTTTAGCATACCGGGACAAGACATAAGAAGAAACATTGCCGTGTGACGGCCTGCCTATGCCAAAACGCAGGCGCAGAAAATCCTTCGTACCGATGTGCTGTACTATAGATTTCAGCCCGTTATGGCCGCCAAGCCCTCCGCCGTTCTTGATCTCCCAGCGGCCGAAAGACAGCTCCAGCTCATCATGAAGTACGACAATTTCGTCGGGCCGCAGACCGAAAAAATCCATACAGGCCTTCAGGCTTTCCCCGCTTTTATTCATGAAGGTAAGGGGTTTGAGCAGGATGAGGCCCGATCCTTCCCGGATGAAGACCTTTGCGAATTCTCCCTTGAATTTCTTCTGGTATACGGCCCCGCCCTCAAGGGTATCCAGGATCTGCCACCCTGCATTATGACGGGTTTGGGCGTATTCCTTCCCCGGATTTCCCAGACCGCAGACCAGTTTGATCATCATCACTCCTGCTCCGGCATATACCGGGTATTCACATTGGACATGGCTGCAAACAGGTTTTCCTTCACGTAGTCGCCTTTTGCCGCCAGAAGATCTATCGCCCTGCGGGCCTCAAGGCGGTTGGAGGTCTGGCCGTAGGGGCAGGTACTTGCCACAGAGGAAAGGCCCATTTCCCGGGCAAACGCCACAATCTCATGCTCCTTGACCAGACATAAAGGACGGATCACATACTGGGGATATTTATCGTATTTGACCATGGGGAGCATGGTGGAGATTTCTCCCTTGTAGGCCATGTTCATCAGGAGTGTTTCAAGGATATCGTCCATGTGGTGCCCGAGGGCTATCTTGGAGAAATCATTCTCCGCCGCGTACCGCAAAAGCTCGGTCCGCCGCTGGGTGGAACACCAGTAACAGTTCAGGCTTCTGCCGGGTTTCAGGCGGCCTTTAATGGGAACCTGGAGGGTCTCAACCTCAATCCCCCAGTCCTGGACAATGGCGTCCATCCGCCGGTCTTTGGTACAGCCGTCAAAATCCGGCTGGATATGCACAGCCTTCACGTAAAAGTCATATCCCAGGGATTTCTGCATGGTGGAAAGGGCATACGCGAGGGACATGCTGTCCTTGCCGCCGGAGAGGGCCAGGATGATGCGGTCACCGGGAGAGATCATCCCGTAGGTCTGTACTCCCCGCACACAGCGTTTTGCTATTTTTGCCGCCGCGGCTTTCGCTTCCCGGGTCACCGGCCTGAACTGTTCCATGGATAACATATGTACAGTATTTTTCCCGAACTGTGAAGAAGCCCTGTTGATTACCGGATGAACACCAGGCATATACCGTGACGGTGGCGCAAGAATATGGCAAGTCTGGCACAATGTGTGACATGGTTCTTCCAAACCTGCTACAATGGCATTGTATGAAAGTAGCGGTCATTGATGATGAAAAAAACCTGTGTAAATCAATACAGTATGCCCTTGAAATGGAAGGCTTTGAAACCATGCTGTTTCATGACGGTTCCGACGCCTGGGAAACATTGAGCAGATCCATGGCCGACCTGGTCATCCTGGATATCATTATGCCCAGAATGAGCGGCCTGGAGCTCTGCCGCCGGATACGGAACATCAACCCCTATGTGCCCCTCATCTTCCTTTCATCCAAGGACGACGAACTGGACCGGGTTTTAGGTCTTGAAATCGGCGCCGACGATTACCTGACAAAACCCTTCTCCATGAGGGAACTCTTGAGCCGTGTAAAAGCCCTCTTCCGCCGGATGCGTCTCCAGGAAAGTCCCCAGGCCCAGGAACCGTTCCTGTCTGTCCCTCCCCTCACCCTCTGGCTTGACCGCATCCGCTGCGAAATGAACGGTACCGCGGTAAATCTGACCATTACCGAGTTCAGAATTCTCGAAGCGCTGGTCCGGGCAGAAGGGGCCCCGCGGACCCGGGAACAGCTGCTGAAGGCCGCCTTTCCCGACGATCTGTATCTCAACGACCGGTCGGCGGATTCACACATAAAGCGCATCCGGAAAAAACTGTCCCATGAGAATGACTGCCCGGATATCATCGAGACTATTTACGGTCTGGGATACCGGCTGAATATGGAAGGTGCAGCAGGGTGAACAGGATCGCCCTGAAGATACTTACCTTCAACCTGCTTTTGGTGTTCCTGCCTCTGGGGTCATTCATGTTCCTGGACATTTACGAACAGCAGCTCCTTCGTGCCCTGGAAAACTCCCTGGTACAGCAGGGGCGGCTCATTTCAGCCGCCCTTTCAGGAACCCCCGACATCTCAGCCGAGGCGGCTATTAGTTTCATCCGCAGAATGGACCGACAGCACACAGCCCGTTACCGCATACTGGATAAAAGCGGTGAGCTTCTGGCCGACTCTTCCATTCTACCGGACTCTGATATCAGCAGGACAGCAAGTTCCGCGGAACCCCCGGAACCGACAAACCCCAGGGACACAAGGGAGTCCTTCCTGTACCAGGTCGCCTCTACCCCGGTGCGGATGTTTCGGCGGTTTTTCCTGCCGCCGGTACCCTCGGAGGAAGCGCCCATCTACCCGGAAAACCTGAAAGAAGGCCCGGAAGTAAAGGCTGCCCTCGAAGGCAAATACGGCTCTTTTACCCGGATTTCCTCCGGCGGCCAGATATCAGTAACCCTTTACACGGCCCTTCCCGTCTTTAACGGAAACACCGTCACAGGTGCCGCCGTTGTCTCTCAATCCACATTCAGAATACTCAGGGACCTTTACGAAGTGAGGCTCCGGCTGTTCACCATTTTCCTCTATTCCATCGCGGCGGCAGGACTCCTGACCGTTATTTCGGCAATTACCATCTCTTATCCTTTGAACAAACTCAGAGAACAGGCCCTCGTAAGTCTCTCTCCCGCGTCAAAAAACGCTATCGCGTACAGCTATACCAAACGGTCAGACGAGATTGGGGACCTTGCCCGTTCTCTTTCCCGTCTTTCAGAAGAAGTCCGGGAACACGTTCACTACATAGAATCCTTTGCATCCGATGTCTCCCATGAGTTCAAGAATCCTCTTGCGTCTATCAGAGCCGCCGTGGACATGATAAAAATCGCGAAAAATGACAGAGACAAGGACCATTTTCTTTCCATTATCACCAGCGAAACGGAATCCTTGAAATCCCTGCTGACAGGACTGAGGGAACTGTCTAGACTGGACATGAAAGACGAGCAGCTGCCTCGGGAAGAGCTTTCAGTAAAGGAAACCGCTCAGAATGTATTCAGACGTTTGGGCTGCCCGCAAAAACTGCATATTCTGGAAAACCAGGCCCAGGAAACCCGGATTGCCATTGAAGGAATTCTTTTGGAACAGGTTTTCGCGAACCTGCTGTCGAACAGCGCGGATTTTTCTCCTCCTGATTCCATAATCAAACTTTCCATCGATTACCCCGAAGGCAGGCAGAAACAATTGGGTATCACCATAGAAGATTCCGGGCCCGGTTTTGACCCGGGATCCATAGAAAAAGCATTTGACAGGTTTTACAGTTACCGCCCCCAGCCGCCAGCCGTTTCCGCATCGGAAACCATTCTTACAGGGTCTCATTCAGGACTGGGACTTGCCATTGTCCGGTCGATTGTCCACTACTGGCAGGGGTCCATACAGGCCCGGAATGCCCTGAACGGGAATGGCGACGTTACTGGGGCTGTCATATCGGTTACCATCCCCTTGTAAGAGATTCATGCATGATCGGTGCCGGCATCCCTCCGGTTCCTCCGTCTCCTGCTCAGGATACGGGGCTTGCCTTTCCGGTTGCTTCTTTTATATCAAGGGCGAAAACCGTGGCTGCGGCGAAGCTGCCAGAGGAATAGTCTGCCGGACCGCTCCAACCGTAATGGGCCATCAGGATGTCCAGGGCATGGCGTTTCTCTTCCTGGTCTTGTATGAATCTGACCGTACCGCGGCCGATGATGCTTTCATACCGAACGCCCCAGCTGCAGGGTGAGTCTCCGGTGACCAGCTCAAGTTCCCGGCTGATGCAGAACCCCGCTTCCGGGCACGTGTTCAACAATTCCAGCTTTTTCCCCTCATCGGCGCAGTGAAAATACAGTTCCCAGTTTTCGTACCCGTAACTCATGGGAACCACATATGGCGCGTTTCCGTCATTCAGGGCAAGATGACAGACTGTGCCCTTCGAAAACATCTCTGCCAGCCGGACCCTGTCAGTGATTTCCCGTTCATTTCTCCGCATATCCTTCCTCTTTTAACGACGGGCCATAATAAAGTTATGACATCCGCTGTTTATAGTCATGGTAATCAAAGCGTCTGAGTTCGCGAAACGCTCCGTTTTCCACAATGCCGATTGACGGATGCCTGACACCGTTAAACATGGTGGTTTTCACCGTGGTGTAGTGCAGCATATCAAGGAACACCACATCGTCCCCGGTTTTCAGCTCCCGGGGGAACACCCAGTCGCCCATGAAATCCCCCGCCAGACAGCTGCACCCACCCAGGCGGTAGCACAGTCCATCGGTGCCGGCTGTTTCATCTGCAATTTCAGCACCTTTGACGCGGGGCTGATACGGCATTTCCAGGCAATCCGGCATGTGCGCGGTGAAAGATACATCCAGGATCGCGGTGCGTTTTCCTCCGGAAACAACCACATCGAGCACTTTTGATCTGAGGACACCGGCATTCCAGGCCCACGCGCTGCTCGGTTCAAGGTACACGGCAATTCCGGGATACCGCTTTCGGAAAGAAGAAAGACAAGCGATAAGGGTTTCGATGTCATACCCTTCCCGGGTTATCAAATGACCGCCTCCGAAGTTCACCCATCGTATGTGTCCGCTTTTCAAAAGATCGCCGCACCGCTGTTCAAAAACATCTACGGCAGTCTTGGATTCCTCTGCCGATGATTCACATAACACATGAAAATGCAGCCCCTCCAGCAGACCGGGATCCAGGGCAGCAGCATCCCTGTAGTCCACTCCCAGCCTGGACTCCTCTGATGCCGGATTATACAGTGCAGTTTTGACAGGAGAATAACCGGGATTCACCCGCATGCCCCAGGAGACATGTCTCCCTCCGGCGGCATTGTATTCTTTCACCAAAGGGATAAAGCTGGTACATTGCGCAACCGAATTGAAAGTTATATGAGAGCTGAAATCCAGAATTGACGGAAACTCGTCTTCTCTGAACGCCGGCGAATAGGTATGCGCGTATACTCCAAGTTCTTCATAAATGAGCCTGCCTTCATACAGACCGCTGGCCGCTGCCCCGGACACATAGGGAGTTAGTTTCGCAAACAGTTTCCAGAGCGCGAAACCTTTCAATGCAGGAATGATATGGACATCCGCGGTTTTCTGAAACCGGTAAATTTTCTCTATATTGCCCTCAAACACTTCCATATCAAGGACATAGGACGGAGAAGGTATTGCACCTAGATCATCTATCATAAAAGAATTATCCCGGGACGAAAGAAAAAATACAAGGGAGCAGGATGATTGCGGTAGGAAATAAAACGCGCAATACTGTTCACTATGGATGAACTTGAGTTCAACGGTGAAAAACTGACTTCAAACAAGGTATCCGAACTGCTCTCGCGCCTGCTTTCTCCGTCAGTATTGACGTCGAACGGCGGCTATCTTTTCAAATTCGCGATCGGACCCTCAGCCCCCCCTTTCATGCTCAACATGTCTCCTGCCCTACAGGAGGGCGAACGCAGGTATCATTATCATCTATATTTCAGGAAAGACATTCAAAAGGAAATAATCGGCGGGATTAGCCCGGTCAAAGAACTGCAGCTTCTGTTCAAGGAACAGCAACCGGACAGCGGCTCCTTGGCCGTGTATCGGCAGCTGTACAGAGAATTCTGCATGCTGATTCCTCTGATGCACAGAAAAGAATTAAAAACAGATTTTGCCACCGGGCTGATCCTCACCTCGTATTTCCACCTGCCGGATGGCAGCATCAATGTCGAGTCGCTTCTCGGCTGCCTATAGTCCCCTCCTTGTATAAATACCTTTAGGTGTTTGTGACAAAGCATGCTACAATTGGGCCACCATTTTTTTATAAGGGGGCTTGAGCCAATGGACCACGGACCAGCGGTCGAACATGAAGACGATCCGGCATCGGAATACAAAACACGCTTAGGCGTGAAGCTGTTCATTATTTACGGCATCATATATGCGGGTTTCGTCATCATCAACACGTTTATTCCGACATTCATGGAGACAAGAATTATTTTCGGTCTCAATCTTGCAGTAACCTATGGATTCGGACTCATCCTGCTCGCCATTGTGCTTGGGCTTGTCTATAACAGCGTCTGCACAAAAAAAGAGGAAGAGCTGAAGAACACCGGAACTGACGGAGGAGTATCATGATTTACACCCCGTCAATCCTCGCGATCCTGTTATTCTCTGTCATTGTCATAACAGTTCTCGCCATTTCCGTTTTCTTTGCCCGGCAGTCAGGTTCATCGAAGGGATATTTCGCGGCAGGGGGAACCATCCCCTGGTCGGTTAACGGAATAGCCTTTGCGGGGGATTATCTTTCCGCCGCATCGTTCCTGGGGATCTGCGGCATGATCGCAGTCGCCGGTTACGACGGCTTCCTGTATTCCATCGGATACCTCGCCGGCTGGATTGTCGCCCTCTTTGTAGTCGCTGAACCGCTTAAACGCCTCGGGAAATACACCTTTGCAGACGCACTGGATTCAAAATACAACTACCGCGGCATTCGGCTTATGGCGGGAATAAGCACTCTGGTGGTTTCCATTTTCTACCTGATTCCGCAGATGGTCGGAGCAGGCGCCCTGGTGACTCCGCTCCTCGGGTTTCCCCATTACGTCGGGGTCATCATGGTGGGCAGCATCGTCATATTCATAGTAGCCACCGCAGGCATGAAATCGACAACCTATGTGCAGTTCATCAAGGGTGCGCTTCTGATCGTATTTTCAACCATTCTGGTGTTCGCGATCCTTAACAAAGGCCTGTCCCTCAAACCCGGGGAAACATACCACGACTTCATCCAAATCGAAGCTACCGTGGAGGACAATTCGGTTACAGCCATTGCGGATACGTCCTGGACTGTTACAAGCCAGCAGCAGACAAAAGCAGGCACATTCGTCCAGCTTGAAAAGTCCGGCGTCAGAAGATGGTTTTCCCTTGAAACAGCCGGAAACAATTCATACCTGAATGAAGCACTGAGCATCACAAAAACCACCGATGGTTCCGTACTCTACAACGGCGAGCCAAAGGAAAAGGAAGCCTTTTTCCAGGTCGGTCATTTAAGCCGGATCATCGTCGACGGAAAGGAAATCGACAAAACCGGCCCCCTGGGTCCGTTCAAATTCCTTTCAACCCTCGAGGAAAGCGAAGTAGTGTTGTTCAATTCGGCCAGCTTCAGCAACGGGCAGGATTCCGTTTCCCTGTGGTACCAGTCTCCGATTTCCGGAAAAAAAATCATGAGGCCCGGTCTGAAATTCAAGGTGGACAAGGGCTCTACCATCACTTCCAAAATGGATTTCGTATCCCTCATGCTTGCCCTGTTCTTTGGTACTTCAGCACTGCCTCATGTACTCATCCGTTATTACACCGTACCCAGCCCGAGGGACGCACGAAAATCGACCATTCTGGCTATCGTCGCCATCGGTTTCTTTTACATCCTGACCATGTACATTGGATTGGGAGCCATGGTAAACGGAGTCCTGGATGTCCAGAGTTCAAACATGAGCGCGCCGCTTTTGGCAAAGGCCTTTGGCATCTTCCTGTTCGCAATCATTTCCGCCATAGCCTTCGCGACGGTACTCGGTACGGTATCAGGACTTATAGTCGCAGCTGCCGGCGCAGTGGCCCATGACCTTGCAGCGAGCCTTTTTCCATCTAAAGACATCAGCGACAAAGCGCGGGTAGTCATAGGAAAAACCTCAGCCATTTCCGTAGGGGTAATCGCCATTTTCCTGGGCATCATATTCAAAGGAATGAATGTGTCATTCCTCGTCGGCTGGGCGTTCTCCATTGCCGCATCGGCAAATTTCCCGGCAATCATCATGATGCTGTTCTGGAAAAAAACAACCGCAAAAGGCATTGTCGCCTCGGTGGGCACAGGGATGCTGTCTGCCCTTCTCATCATCCTGCTGTCGCCCAGCATGTTTGAGCGCTACGGTCTGCCGGCAGACAGTGCATTCTGGGCCCTTGATAATCCCGCGATCATTTCCATCCCCATCAGTTTTGCCGCACTGATCATCGGGTCCCTGCTCACCCAAAAACAAAAAACCTCCTGACTTGCCAGTCCTGCCTGCAAAACTGCAGACAGGACTTTTTCCACTTTTCTCTTTCTGCCCCTTATGAAAGCAAAAATGACGTATAATGCGGTATGGATATTCAGGAGCATATATCCCGTACCAAACAGCTTTTGGGCATCGCTGCGGAGGACATCCACAAGTGGATTGATGGGTACTTTGACAAAGAAAGCTTCCGCCAGTTCATGGAAACACGTTCCGCTCGGGGGAATTTCAACCCCTATGACCATCGTCGTCACCGCCACTGTATCGAGGCCTTACAGGATGCCCTTGATGAATTCAAAAACACCTATCAGGAGGAGACAATCGAAAAGGTGTTCCGCATGCATCTGAAAGACGACTATCAGGGCTATGTCCCCGAAAGAACGGATTTCAGCGATCCGGGATTCCTCTCAAAATACCACCAGGGTAGTCCCGAAATAAAGGAATCCGAAGAGAAACAGCTCTTTGGTGTCGACCAGCTGGAGGAGTATTTCGCCGACAAGGCCTACAGGACACAGCGTGAGCGAATGCCCGGCGATTATGGATTCTGGTTGCGCATCATGCTGCCGACTGCACTCACGGTACTCCTGTTTGTGATCTTCATTTTCATCGTCATTGTTCCAAAAATCCATTCGGTAATGATTGACGATAAAAGGGAACTGATTCAGGAACTTGCAAAAACAGGAGTGAGCGTCATACGCTATTACATTGAACAGACATCAGCCCGGGAAATGGATGTTCAAAGCGCTCAGATGCACGCGATCAGCGAGCTTTCAAAAATCCGCTATGGTGTACAGGCAAAGGATTACTTCTGGATCATCGACTACCACCCCCACATGGTCATGCATCCCTACCGGCCTGAACTGATCGGGTCAGACCTTACCAACTACCGAGACCATGAAGACAAAAGCGGTAAATATCTGTTCCGCGAAGCCGTAGAACTTGTAGCGGAAAAGGGTGAGGGATTCCTTCAATACTACTGGCAATGGATGGATAATCCCGACACCAGCGCACTTAAACTCTCCTATGTGGTAGACATACCCGAATGGAAGTGGATTCTAGGGACCGGTGTGTATATCAACGATATAGAAGTGGAAATGAACGCCATTACACGGAGCCTTATCATTGTATCAATCCTGCTTTTAGTAATTCTCCTCATCTTCATGAGCTTCATCATTATTCAGGGAAGATCCATAGAGCACAGAAGGCGTAGGGCCGAGGCGGCTCTCAAGGAAGCTAAATTGCGTTACAGATCGTTGGTGGAGACAGCCAATGAAGGCTACATCCTTGTTGTCGACAAAGCTGTTACCTATTCCAATACCAGAGTACAGCAGATGCTCGACATGGGCGAGCAGGAACTCAGGGGAAAAAATATTCAGGAAATAATCGCTGCACAAAGCGGCACCCTGTCCATGGAAGCACTGCATGACATGTGCGGCAGAAAACCCGATATGTTCTGGCTGCAATTGCAGCTCAGATCGCGGAACGGAACGGCTTTCGATGTAAATGCAAAAGTCTCAAAAGTGTTTCTCTCCGACACAGTTGCATATCTGATTACCGTCAGAAATATTCAGCAGTACCAGCATTCGATAATACTGGACGCTTCACAAAAAGTAGAAGACTCGGTTGAACACATCCTCACTGACATTCGTGCGAGTAAAAACCCTGGACATTGCATGCTGTCCCTGCAAAGGCTGCCGGCGGTAATACTATCCGGAAACTGCATGTCCGCGGCACAGAAACGCGGCGCCATCATGAATTGCTACTATGCAGTCACAGACACCCTGATTACGATCATCAAACCTGAGCTTGACCAAAAGTATGCAGCCTTCACAGGAGAGAAAAACTTCGCATTCCTGCATATGGGAAGCAACGCGCGCGGCGAGATGACGTTTTTCTCGGACCAGGACAATGCTCTTGTCTACCTTGAGACAGAAGGTGAAAACAATAAGAAGGAATTGAAACGTTATTATCTTGAATTGGCCGTAAAGGTCTGCGCAAAGCTGAAAACCGGCGGTTTTGATTACTGCCCCGGAGGGATCCAGGCTTCAAACCCCGGCTGGTGTCTGTCGCTGGAACAATGGCGCCGGAAAACAGAGTTTTGGATGGATAACTTCGGCGGTAAATCCCTCCTGGAGGCACAGGTGTGTGCAGATATGTACAACGAATCCTCTGACCTGGCAATGTCCGTGAAGGCAGATTTCCTTGCATGCGCCAAAAACAATCCTTCCTTCATCCAGGCTCTGGCGAACAGCGTCCTGCAATCCGGCATATCCAGGCCCCTGTTCGGCGTTGCAGGGTCTAAACAAACGGACGGCGAATCCCGGATAAATATAAAGGACCTTTTACGGATTATTGAATCGACAGTACGGCTGTATGCAGTACGGGAAGGTATTGAGCCTTGCGGAACAATTGACCGCCTGAACGCACTCCGTGAACGGAGTGTATTAAAAGATGAAATGTACAGGGACATCCACGCCTCTTTCGAACAATTGTGGGACCTGCGATTCGCCCGTCAGCTCGAATCCTTCAGAAACCTTACGAAAATGGATGACTGCATACCTGTAATCGGATTATCCGACCAGGAGAGGCAAATCCTCCGGCAGGCGACAGAATCCGTTGAAGGGTTGCTTGCAAAAGCGCGGTACGATTTCCTGGGGCAGATATTCTGAGAGTACTGAACAACATCCATCAGGCAAAATTCCGAGAAACCTTGCTGTGCGAACGAACCTGCACGCCGCCCATGCCAGGAAAGACAATCAGTTCATAATGAAGTACACTCTTAAGAGGCATTAACTAAAGACTTCTGCCGCCATAAGGAGAAATTCCATGAAAAAAACAAAACCAGCAAGATACCTGCTGATATTGAGCGCCGTTGCCTTGCTCACCTTCGTTTCCTGCCTCACCACCCTCACCTCGGTGGCGGAAACTGCACTATCCGGTCAGGGAACAAACAGGGTAACCAATGCAGAGGCAGTCCAGGCATTGAAGGACGCATTGAAAGAAGGAATAAGCAGCGCAAGCCGCCAGCTTTCCCGGACAGACGGTTACTTCGGCAGCGCTGTATTGAAAATACTGCTGCCGCCGGAAGCAAAACCGATGATGGACGCCATCAGTAAAATTCCCCAGGGCCGGAAACTCATAGACGACGTAGTACTCCGGCTGAACCGGGCCGCAGAAGAAGCGGCAAAGGATGTGGTTCCCATTTTCGTCGATACCATCACTTCAATGACCATCGCCGACGGTATAGCGATCGTAAAGGGAGGCAACAGCGCCGCCACAGATTACCTGGAATCAAAAACACGGGAACGTCTGTTCAATTTGTACCGCCCTAAGGTTGATACGGCCCTCGGCCGTCCACTCGTGGCCAACATTTCTGCAAAGAAATCCTGGGAAACTCTGTCCAGTGCCTACAACCGGGCCGGAACCATACCGAACACCACAGCAAAAGCGTTAGGTAAAAAAGAGCCGATGCCGAAGGTTACCGTCGACCTTTCCTCCTACGCCACCAACCGCGCCCTTGATGGTCTGTTCTACAAGATAGCCGAAGAAGAGGCAGAAATTCGGAAAAACCCGGCGGCTTACGCTTCGGGAATGATAAAAAAGGTTTTCGGGGCCTTGAAGAGCGGGCTGTTGTAATAGTCCGACCCGGCTTAGCCGGGGCTACCGGGAAGTCGCAGCATTTTCCTTAGAGCTCCAACTCTATCCCAAACTCTTCATTCCAGGGCAGTCCTGCCCTGGCGACTTCTGACATGAACGGGTCGGGGTCGAATTCTTCGACGTTGTAGACGCCGGGGCGGCGCCAGAGGTTTTGGGCCCACATGAGGGCGCCGATGACGGCGGGGATGCCGGTGGTGTAGCTGACTCCCTGGGCGCCGGTTTCGCGGTAGGCGTCTTCATGGCGGCAGTTGTTCCATATGTAACAGGTCTGTTCTTTTCCGTTTTTGATGCCCCGGATACGGCAGCCGATTGAGGTTTCGCCTTTGTAGTTTTCTCCAAGCTCGCCGGGGTCGGGAAGCACGGCCTTGAGAAACTGGATGGGAATGATTTCCATGCCCTTGTACATGACCGGTTTGATTCCTGCCATACCGATATTCTGAATCACCCGCAGATGGGTCAGGTATTCCTGGCTGAAGGTCATCCAGAACCGTGCCTGACGAATGGTAGGAAAGTTTTTTACCAGGGATTCCAGTTCCTCGTGATAGATGAGATAGGACTCCCTGGGTCCTATCCCCGGATAGGTCAGGGGTTTGTGTATTTCATGGGGTTCGGTAAGGACCCAGTTCCCGTCTTTCCAGTATTTTCCCTTCTGGGTTACTTCACGGATATTGATCTCGGGGTTGAAGTTGGTCGCGAAGGCTTTGCCGTGGTCGCCGGCGTTGCAGTCCACAATATCCAGGTATTCAATACGGTCAAAATGATGTTTAGCCGCGTACGCGGTATACACGCCGGTCATTCCGGGATCAAAGCCGCAGCCTAGTATCGCTGTCAGTCCGGCTTTCTCAAAACGTTCCCGATAGGCCCACTGCCATTTATACTCGAATTTCGCCTCGTCCTTTGGCTCATAGTTGGCGGTATCAAGATAATGAACCCCGGCCTCCAGACAGGCGTCCATGATCGCGAGGTCCTGGTACGGCAAGGCGACGTTAATGACCAGATCAGCTTGAAAGTCTTTCAACAAAGCCGAGAGTTCTTTCACGTTCTCGGCATCGACAGCGGCGGTCTTGATATCCACGCCGGTCTTCTTTTTAACACTATCGGCTATGGTGATACATTTAGAAACCGTTCGGCTTGCCAGAAGGATGTCAGTGAACACCTTTGAATAACAGGCGGCTTTGTGGGCAACGACAGTACCGACTCCCCCTGCACCAATTATTACTAATCTCGCCATCTTCTTCCTCCCCGGTATTGAATTCGCTGATCGACAATGTTAGCCTACAGCACAGGTGTATGCAGATGCCAGCCGCAGATACACAGCCGACAACCGGCGTATCATGATAAACACCGTCGGCATCTGTCTTAGTATAGCAAAAAAACAAAGAGGTAAAGAGTGAACGCCCAAAAAATGACAATCATATTCCTTTGCATTTTCATATCTGCCCTGGTTGTTCCGGTGTCAGCACAGCAGGAGGATCTTTTACCGGACCTCGAACATAGTGCCGGAAAGGCCGCCGACGAGGTATTCCAGAAGCTGGACCTCGGCAGTGGAACTGCGGATGCCGCCTATATCGATTTCGCCGCGTTCACTTACAGAGGATTTGACGTACCTCTCGGCAGAATATGGGCACGTCTTTTACAGGACAAGATAATTGACAAGAGCGCCAACCGGCTCCGGGTGCTTTCACAGGAAGGCCGTACCCAGCGAGCGCCTGACTTCCGGATATCCGGCGAGATCACCGATATCGGGGCGACCTTGCTGATCCACACTGACATTACCATGCTGGAAGACATGAGCATTGCTGCCTCAATACGGATCGATCTGGAAAAGAGCCCGGAGATCACCCGTCTTCTCATTGATGAATCCATGGCTTCAGCCGATGGCTCAGTGGCACCGGACCCCTTTGAGGGCGATTCCCGGACACAGCCCGTTGCCGTCACCGTCGAAGAAGGCAATATCAGCCGGTCCCTCCACCCGGGAGACGAAGACTGGTTTGTCCTTCAGATGGAGAACAATGAGGCACTGCGGCTTTTCACGACAGGCTCTCTGGACACCTTTATGTCGGTCTTCGATGAAGGCGGCAGCCTGGTTGCAGAAAATGACGACATGGGTGATGACACAAACTCAAGCGTTACCGTGAGCAGTTCTCAAGGGTCCACTTTATTGGTAAAAATCACCGGATACGACGGTTCTACCGGTAACTATACATTGAACATTGAACCGTCCCAGCCGGTATATGACCAGTGGGAGCCGAACAATACCCGGGACACTGCACTTCAGCTGGATCCGGGAGGCCAGGATATCGAAACGGCCTTTACAAGCGCCGGAGATAACGACTGGTTTTACTTCACCGTCAGCGGAACAGAAGCCTCCTATATAGAGCTTTCTACAAGCGGCGACCATGACACCCAGGCAACCCTGTATGACGATGCAATGAACCAGATCGGGTACAATGACGACGGAGATGAAGACTACAACACGCGATTAGGAGTACTCATTAATGAAGGCACCTACTACCTGGAAATTACAGAAATCAACAACGCCCAGGGGCCTTACGGCCTGCACTTGCGTACCAGGCATTATGAACCCGACCAGTGGGAGCCCGATAACTCCATCCTGAAACCCCGCCCCATCAAGCGGGGAGACAGACACACCCACAACTTTATTCCGGAAAACGACAGAGACTGGGTAACTTTCACAGTAGAGACAGAAGGCATGGTCAGTTTGTACACCCTGGGTCCGGTAGATACGATCATGACCCTTTATAACACCGACGGGGAAGAGATTGCATCAGATGACGACTCGGGAGGAGATTACAACGCCCGAATAGACATCAATCTACCTGCAGGCGCTTACTTTCTGGAGCTGGCCGAA
>JAFGQL010000099.1 GCA_016935695.1 Spirochaetales bacterium | reverse complement strand
TATCGGTGATCTGCACCGTCGCGGGTTCACTTCTTACCAGGAAAAAAGCATAGACGGGGTTTTGCTGCCACAATTCAACGGGCTGTCCTTATTACAGGGCAGCCCTTTTTTTTGGTTCTCTTTTCTAAATTCTCCAGGAAAAATTTGAAAAGCCCCGGCGGATACACGAAACTTCGGGTTAAGAATCCATTTACGGGGAGAAACATTAATGAACGTATTATCAAACCTGAAGGTCGGGAAGAAAATCATCGTCATTTTCACCATCCTCATTGCCATTTTCGCCCTGACCCTCGGCTACGTGCTGTTCAGCATACAGACCATTTCAGAAAACATTTATAAAATTTACGAGGTCAACCTTCTGAGCGTGGCCTCTCTGATAGAAGCCGACCGTGACGCATATCAGTCCAGCATTGCGGTGAGCAAATGGCTGAACAAAGGGGCGAATGAAGATGTCGAAAGCGCAAGGGATGAAGTGATCACCAATTTTGAACAAATCCAGGAGCGCTTTATTAAGGCCGAAGCCCTGTTCAAGGAAAGTTCTGCACAAAAGCTCGACCTTTTCGAAATCTTTCATACAAACTACCAGACCCTCGAAAATCTGACCAATCAGCTGGTTTTCCTCCTGCGCGACGGAAGCTATGACAGGGCACGGAGCCTGTATTTCGGTGAGTATGATGGAACATTTGGCATTGTACGGGATTCAATGGACCAGCTGACCGGGGTCTTCCTGACAAACGCCGAGAGTGAATACCAGAAAACAAAAACCATCGGCAACGCCATACAGCTGTCCACAATGGTGGTAGCCGGCTCAGTCATCCTCCTGGCCGTCATTTTCGGCATTCTTCTTACCCGGAGCATCACTATTCCGGTACAAAAAAGTGTGGGTGCGGCAGAACGGATACAGAACGGCGATCTCACCACAAAGATCGACATACATACGAAAGACGAGTTCGGCCAGATGGGAAAGACCTTTGTGAAGATGATAGAAAACCTCAGGAACATCGTCATGGAGATACAGTCCGTTGCCCTCCAGGTTTCATCCGGCAGCCAGCAGCTGAGTTCAACGGCAACCCAGGTATCCCAGGGGGCCACAGAACAGGCATCCAGCGCCGAGGAAGTGTCCGCATCCATGGAAGAAATGCGTTCCAACATTCAGCAGAACGCAGATAACTCCCTCCAGACAGAAAAAATCGCCGTGAAAGTTGCCCAGGATGCCGAGGAAAGCGGAGCCGCGGTCAAAGACGCGGTAGACGCGATGAAAATGATCACCAAGAAAATTTCCATTATCGAGGAAATCGCCCGCCAGACGAACATGCTCAGCCTGAACGCCTCCATAGAAGCGGCCCGGGCCGGAGAACACGGAAAAGGCTTCGCGGTGGTCGCGGCGGAAGTCGGCAAACTCGCCGCCCGGAGCAAGGAAGCGGCAGGGGAAATATCCGAACTGTCCACCCAGACGGTGGTGGCTGCCGAAAAAGCAAGCAATATGCTCATTCAGCTGGTACCCGACATCCAGAGGACCCGGGACCTGATACAGGAAATTACGGCTTCCTCCAGAGAACAGAATATCGGCGCCGAGCAGATCAACCAGGCCATACAGGGACTGGATTCGGTTATCCAGCAGAACGCAAGCGCATCTGAAGAAATGTCCTCTACCGCCGAACAGCTTGCCTCCTATTCGGAAATGCTTCTGGACACCACAAAGTTCTTTACCACCGAGGAAGGCGCATCGGGCAGTCACGGCATGAAATACCTGAAACATTCGCCCAGACAAATAGAAGAGACAGCCGTAAAGCGGCATGAAATACTACCCCAGGAGCACGGAGACTCACCAGAAGAACCGGCAGGCGAATATGACCGTTTCTGATACCGGAGGTACCGCCATGAAACTCCAATCCGACAATTACGTGACCTTGAGCCTGGATAAAACCATGTTCGCCATCAATGTGTCCCATGTCAGGGAAGTGCTGGAATACCGTGAACTCACCCTCATCCCAAAAACCGCGGACTTCGTAAAGGGCGTCATTAATCTCCGGGGCAGCGTCGTCCCGGTAATCGACCTCCGGATGAAATTTTCCATGGAAACAAAACCCGTGGACATCGACACCGCCATCATCATTCTTGAACTGTTCAGTGAAAACACAGAAGACCTGGTACTGGGAGTCATAGCCGACAAAGCCCACGAAGTCCTGGAGATAGACCCTTCCCAAACCGACGCGGCACCCCGGCTTGGCAACAGCATCCATGTGGACTTTATAAAATCGATTGCCCGGAAAAACGAACATTTCATCATGATCCTGGATATAGAGAAAATATTCCTGAGCGATGAGCTTGTGGATTTGAGCCAGGATATTACCAGGATAAAGGACCAGATTGCCGACGATGACGAATCATAAAACCTTCTACATCGCGCTTTTCGCCGCCGCACTCCCGGCCGGGATCGTTCCCCATATAATCACCCTGCCGGTTCCGCCCCTCGCTGCCGGAATCCTTCAGACACTGGTATTCATGCTGCTGATTTTTGCAGCAGTAAAAACAGGAACCGCGAAAAACCGGCAGACTGCCCGGGCACCGGAATCAGACCCTGCCCTGCCGACAGAACCCATCCTCAACAGCCTGGGGGAAACGGAAGAAACCGGGGCACAGCTGGGTGCGGGAGAACAGGACGATCAGGAAGACTACCAGTCACTCCTGGCAGAAGTCTCAAGCAGCCTTTTTAACGACGCCAAACTCATTGACGTATACCATCATCAACTTGCCCAGGTCATTCAGACCACCGACGAAGCGGCCGATACCCTCATAACCAGCTTCATGGACATCAACGGCGCGGTAAAAAAACTTAACGAGATCGTAAAAGCACTGCTGCATTTAGGCAGGCAGTCTGAAGACGGCTCACAGGGCAATGTACTTCTGGAAATGAAGGAAGTAGTGCATAAAATCACCGAATCCTTTGCCATGACAAAAGACCTGGTCGCCCGGAATTATCTGGCATTCAAACGATACGGGAGCCACATGGAAACCATCCAGAAAACCATCCCGATGATCAATGAAATCATCGACAAAATGAAAGTACTTTCGATCAACGCGTCTATCGAAGCCGCCAGAGCCGGCAATTCAGGCCATGGTTTCAAGGTAGTCGCCAATGAGTTCAGGACCCTTACCGACAAATTCAACTCCTCCAAAGAAATCATAGAAAACACCATTTCCGAAGCATCCGTATTCTCCCGGGAAACCTTTGAAGCCTCGAGGGAAACTGAAACCGAATTCCTGGGGGTATTTGAAAACTCAGTGGAACTCCTTGACGGAATTTCCGACAGCATCTCCCGCAAGATCACCGATTCTACAAAGAAAGCCATGTCCGCCTACGAACTATCAAAAATAATCGCATCGGACATACAGAAAATCGTCGTATCTATCCAGTTCCAGGACATCACACGGCAGCGGATCGAACACGTCCAGACACCCCTCACGGAACTCGCCGCCACATTAAACACCGTCGGAGAACTCCTGCACACCAAAATCGCCCACCACCTGGAAATCGACGAACAGAAACTGGAAAAATACAAAAAACTGTTCAGCATGCGGTCGGAACGGGAAATATTCCACCAACACTTCGATAAAACACCCCGCTCCGCCACCGGAAACCAGCCGCCATAAATGACTGAAACAGGCACCGGCATGATCTGCGACCGTACAAAAGCGAGGAGCAGCTTTGCTGACTCCGAGCACGGCGGCCAGAGGGAGACGGCGTCCGAAGGATGACGGCGACCGTAAAAAAGCGAGGAGCAGCTTTGCTGACTCCGAGCGCGGCGGACAGAGGGAGACGGCGTCCGAAGGATGACGGCGACCGTAAAAAAGCGAGGAGCAGCTTTGCTGACTCCGAGCACGGCGGCCAGAGGAAGGTGGAGGCGGAACGCCGATACCGACCGTACAAAAGCGAGGAGCAGCTTTGCTGACTCCGAGCGCTGAGGCAAGCGGAGGTGGAGGCGGAACGCCGATACCGACCGTACAAAAGCGAGACAGGGCTTTGCCCTGTCAAGCGCGGCGGACAAGGGGAGACGGCGTCCGAAGGGAAGGATGACGGCGACCATGATCTGCGATCATGTGAGCAGATCAGTGGAGTCCGGAATTGCGCAGCAAGGGCGTGGAGCGAGGAGCAGCTTTGCTGACTCCGAGCGCGGCGGCCAGAGGGAGGTGGAGGCGGGACGCCGATACCGACCGTATAAAAGCTTGACAGGGCAAAGCCCTGTCAAGCGCGGCGGACAAAGGGAGACGGAATCCAAAGGATGACGGCGACCGTATATAAGGAGTACTGAATGTCAAACATACTCATCGTAGATGATTCAAGCTCAATGAGAAAAATGATCAACTTTACCCTTACAGAAGCCGGCTATCAAATCAGTGAAGCCGACGACGGAACAAAGGGCCTGGAACAGGTACACACAAACAGCTACGATTGCATAATCACCGACATAAACATGCCGACCATGGACGGTATAACCTTCATTAAAAACCTGAGGACCCTGCAGCAGTACCGCTTTACGCCGGTTATCGTTTTAACCACAGAGGATGAAGAAGATACCAAACAAAAGGGAATACAGGCCGGCGCCACTGCATGGATCGTAAAGCCATTCACCCCCGACGATCTGTTGGCCACGGTACGCAAGGTCCTGCGCTAAGGAATGGGTAAAAATGAAGGCACTGATCGACCGGAAAAATGGAACCGCCCGGATTGAACTTAAAGGTGAATTGACCATCGAGCACGCAAGAGAGTTCTACACTCTTGTTAAACCTCTCTTTGACAGTAAAAAGGGGCAGCTTACAAAGATACTGCTTCTTGATGCGGGTATTTCACGGATCGATGTGGCCGGCGTCCAGCTTCTTTTGGCCCTCCGGAAAAGCGCAGACACCCGCGGCATTTCCCTGGATACCGCTGCTGTCGGGAAAAACCCTTCAGTGATGGAGGAAAAGCGGCTGCTGGGTCTTGCTCCTGACAGCATCTGAAAAGGCAGTATGACATGATGATGGAACAGTTTTTTAAAGATGAAGCCGCCGAACTCATCCACGAGCTGGAAAACAATCTTGTGCTTTTGGAAAAAGAACCTGAAAACACCGACATGTTGAACGCGGTATTCCGGATCATGCACACCCTGAAAGGATCGGGGGGAATGTTCGGGTATGTCACGGTGTCTGAACTGGCCCACCAGGCGGAGACCCTTTTTGCCCGGATACGGGACGGAAAGGATTCCCTTACAAGGGAGATAATTACACAAACCCTGAAAACCGCCGACAGGATTTCCTACCTCGTAGACAACGACATAAAAACCGGGCAGGAAAACGGCGGAACACCGGTTCCGGGTATCATGCCTGAGAAAGAAGGCAGCATGCCTTCAGCCCCCGACAGGACCATCCTCATAGATTTTACGCCTGGGCCTGATGTGATGCAGAGGGGGATCCGTATTGAGCACCTTTTCGAAGACTTGCAGGCCCTGGGCACATTGAAGGTAAAGGCGAGAGTTCCCGACACCCTGGTTCTGGAAAACCTCGACCCCGAATGCTGCTATCTTTCCTGGGAATTGAGCCTGAAAACAGACGCCGACATTAATGCGGTACACGATGTGTTCATCTTCGTGAGCGAGTACGTCCGCATCCGGGAAGCCCCGGCCACCGGACAACAGCCCCCTGAATCACAGCCCCGGCAGGACAGGCAGGGCCCCGGCCCGGTTCAGGAAGAAAAACAACAGCCGGAAATGGATTCAAATACACGGAAAGCAGGGGGCAGCAGGGAGACAAGCCTTCGGGTAAAGCGGAAAAAGGTGGACTCCCTCGTGGATGTAGTCGGAGAGATCATAACCCTTCAGGCACGGTTCCAGCAGCTTTCCGGAGAATCGGAAAATCCCCACTTCATCAGCTTATCGGAAAACCTGGAACGCCTTTCAAACCAGCTGCAGGACATCACCATGAGCATACGGATGGTGCCCATTGCCGATCTGTTCCAGACCTTCCAGCGGCTGGTACGCGACCTGAATGTCGAGCTTGGCAAAAAAGCACTTCTTTTTACCGACGGACACGACACAGAACTGGATAAAAACATTATTGACGCCCTCAAGGACCCTCTTGTCCATATTGTACGGAACTCCATGGACCACGGGATTGAAACACCGGAAGAAAGGGCCGGGGCGGGAAAGGACCCCCAGGGCCGTATCTATATTGCGGCAGCCCATGTGGGATCCAATATTCGGGTGACAATAAAGGACGACGGAAGGGGACTGGACAGAGACCGCATTATCGCGACAGCGCTGGAACGCGGCATCATAAGCCGCGATGAAGGGGAAACCGCTGACGCCTTCGGCCTGATTTTCCACCCGGGGTTCTCTACAAAAAGAAGCGTGAACAATATCTCCGGCCGGGGCGTGGGGATGGATGTGGTTAAAAGGAACATAGAACGCCTCAAGGGTACGGTCTCGGTGGAAAGCGTCCCGGGGACGGGTACTACCATCACCATCCTGATCCCTTTATCCCTTTCGATCATCCGCGGGCTTTTAACCAGAGTGGGAGATCTTCAGTTTACCATCGACATTCTGTCTATTGACGCTGTCGTGGAATTTCCCCAAGAACCGCTGTCCGACAAAGGCAGTATTGGAACCCTTGCCTACCGGGGTGCTGTCATTCCCTTTGTGCGCCTTGCCCAATGGTTCGGTCTGGAAAGGGACAATGAACTTTCCGAAACTGCAGTGATCATGCAGGCAGACAACAGCCTTTTTGCCATTGTTGTCGACGAGGTCCTGTCCCAGCACCAGGCCGTCATAAAGCCCCTGTCACGTTCTTTCAAGCGCATCCGTGAACTCAACGGTACGGCGATTCTGGGCAACGGCTCCATCAGTTACATCATCGACTCAGGTGCGGTATGCAGGAACGCCCTATGCAGAAAATAAAGGTCATGATCATAGACGACAGTGCCGTGGTGCGTCAGTCCATCACGTCGCTTCTTGAACAGGAACCGGGGATCACCATTGTAGCCACGGCGCCGGACCCGATCATCGGCCGGGACCGTATCAGTCAGTATGAACCCGATGTGATCATTCTGGACATAGAAATGCCCCGGATGGACGGCCTCACCTTTCTTCAGGAACTCATGAGCTCCCGGCCTTTACCGGTGATCATCTGCTCAAGCCAGGCAGAAGAGAACTCAATGAATGCCATAAAGGCCCTGGAATACGGCGCTGTCGATATCATCAACAAACCGAAAATCGGCACCAAACTCTTCATAGAGGAATCCCGGACCCTGTTTTCCGACGCGATACGGGCGGCCAGCAACGTTCGCCCGCGGAAATACACCGCCCCTTCCGATTTTAAGGTAGAAAAAAAACTCAACGCCGATGCCGTCCTCGCCGCGCCGGGAACCCACCAGCACATTGAAACCACCGAAAAGGTGATCGCCATCGGCGCGTCCACAGGGGGTACCGAGGCAATCAAGGAAATCCTCATCCGCCTGGCTCCTGACGCGCCGGGAATCGTAGTGGTCCAGCACATGCCGGAAATGTTCACCCGGGCCTTTGCCAGACGCCTGGACGGCCTGTGTCGGGTATCGGTCAAGGAAGCGGAAAACAACGATGCCATATTGAGGGGGCGCGTCCTCATTGCTCCCGGGAACAAGCACACCCTGGTCAAACGCGCCGGAGCCAGATACCTGGTGGAAGTCAGGGACGGTCCCCTGGTGAGCCGGCACCGGCCGTCGGTGGATGTCCTGTTCCGCTCTGCCGCCCGGTACGCCGGTGAGAACGCCGTGGGTATCATCATGACCGGTATGGGGGACGACGGTGCCAACGGGTTAAGGGAAATGAGGGATTGCGGCGCCTATACCATTGCCCAGAGCGAGGAAAGCTGCACGGTCTTCGGCATGCCCAAGGAGGCTATCGCCCGCGGCGGTGTCGTAAAAATCGTGTCCCTTTCGGAAATACCATTGGAAATTGAACGGATACGGAAAAGCCTGTGAACATGAAAAAAGACCCGGCGGATTTTTACATACTCATTGTCGACGATTCCAGGGCGGCCCGTTCACTCAACGCCTCCCTGGTAGAACCTTTGAACCCCTTCGTGTTCGAAGCAGCCAACGGTAAAGAAGCGCTGGCAATCCTGAATGAAGAAGAAATCGACCTGGTGATCACCGACATAGAAATGCCCGTCATGAACGGAATCGAGGTGTGCCGGGAAGTGCGGAAACACCCGTACCGCAGTCACGTTCCCGTGATTGTCGTCAGCGTCTTTGACTCCGAAGACGACCTTCAACGCGGATTTGAGGCGGGAGCCGATGCCTATATCCTCAAAAGCCAGGTGCAGGAACTCCTGAGCGCTACCGTCCGCCGGATCTACGCCGGACACCGGCTCCGTACCCGCCAGCAGATCGTCCTGGTGACGGAAAACAGTGCCATCAGCAGCCTGGCAGGCGGAGCCCTCGCGTCCTGGGGTTACACCGTGAAAGAAACCGCCGATCCGGCCTTTTCAGGAGGAGACCTGCGCATCGTGGATATTCCCATGATAGAAAACGCTCCGCCGGAAAAGACTCTCACGCCTTTCCTCAGCACCGATACGGTGCCGGTCATCTATCTGGTACCCCAGATCTATAACGATCATCTGAACATTCTCAGGCAGACCGGCGTTTCTCTCATCATGACTAAGCCTTTCAAGGTCGATGACATCAGGCGCAATATAGAGCAGCTTCTCACCGACGGCTACCAGAAGCTGCTGGCCGAATTCCAGGACCAGATCGCCCAGGAGGAGCATACCAGAAAACTGCTGCGGGAAAAGGAGGAACTGATCAGGGAAGTCCATCACCGGGTCAAGAACAATCTCCAGATCATATCAAGTCTTCTGTCCCTGCAGCTGAACGATCTTTCTGCCAGAGGCACAAAACTCTCCGGAAACCCGGACATACACCACATGGTATCTTCCTACCAGGCAAGGGTGCAGTTCATGGGGAAAATGAACACCATGCTCCTTGATTCCATCGAAGCGCGCAGGGTCAGCCTTGAGGACATTGTCGACCTTACCCTTGAAACCGAAGGTCTTTCTTCCCTCCGGCTGGAAAAAGACCGCCTGTTTACGGAGATGAGCCGCCGCATCACCTTTAACCTGGAATGCGCCCAGGGGATCGCCCTTGGGCTGTTCGAGATCTTTACCAACACCTTGATGCACACAGGCCAGCCCCGGCCTCAGGTCCGGGCCGACGCCGCGGTAAAAAATTACATCCCTGAAATTTCCATTGCCGACACAGGAAGGGGATTACCGGAAGGCGTATCCTTCCCCGGTTCTGGCCATGTTGGCTTTACCCTCATAGACGCGCTGTTCAAACAGACAGGATGCACGGTCAGCTGCAGCCATAACCAGGGGACAGTATTCACCATACAGTTTCCCCAGGACAGCTTCAGGCCCTAGAACTGGCAAAGAAATTTGATTTCCGCCCTTCCGTCAGCAATAATGTATACAGAGAGGATAATTTTATATATGAAACCAGACCGTCTGGCGGGGATGGTTATGGTGCTTGTGGTCTGTACAGCAAGCCTCATGGCAGATGAAGGAACCGGACCGCCCGCACCTGATGACACATTCACCATCAGCACTTCCTACAACAATCTGCTGTCCAACCTCGAAGGCACCGGCCTGCTGGACCTTCTCATGAAGGAGGTTTTCAGCCGCCTTGGTATTGAGATGCGCATAATCTATACCCAGACAGATAAATCCGTCTACGATGTCAATTCCGGCCTCATCGATGCCGAACTGAACCGTATAGCCGGGTTTGAAACCGTCTTTCCCAATCTCATACAGGTTCCCGAAAGCAATATGACCATGCATTTCGTGGCATTTTCCAAAAAGCCCCTGGCGCTGGACGAAACCGGCGGATGGGAGAGCCTGAGACCCCTGTACCTGGGACTGGTGAAGGGATGGAAAATCCTGGAAGACAACACACAGGGGTTTCCCCATGTCACCGTTACCCCGACGGAAACCGAGTTGTTCAGAATGCTGGACAAAGACAGACTGGACGCGGCCCTGTACGCGAAAATGACCGGCTACGCGGTCCTTCAGGCCATGGGAATACAGGGTGTGCGCCACATAGAACCGCCCCTTGCCTCCAGGGACATGTTTCTCTATGTGCATAATTCCCATAAAGACCTTGTACACGACATTGCCCGGACCATCAGACAGATAAAGGAGGACGGAAGCTATGACGCCTTCGCCCGATCCGCCTACGCAGAGGCCCTCGGAACCCGGGGGGAGTCAGGAGCAGGAAACAGCCGATGAGAAACCGCAAAACCCGGACCCTGGCGGCCAGGTTTACCCTGGTGATTGTCGCGGTGGTTCTGGGACTGGGCTTTTTGTTCACCGTCCTGGACGCGTTCCTGTCCTACCGGAAGGAGCTTGTCCGCGCCCGGAATGCCATACAGCAAATCAAGGAAAGTTATGCGCCCCTCATTGTGTACAGCCTCTGGCTTACCGATTACGGTCTTGCGGAAACCCAGCTTGAGGACATTGTCCGCTTCCCGTACATAGAAAGGGCCGAGGTCCATGAAACCGGCGGCCGGACAATGGTGTACGGCGGGCAGCCCGAAGCCGGTTCGGAGGCAGACCCCATAGATCTGGACTATGTATTCAGGGGCAGGACCATCCACCTGGGATCCCTTGTCCTGCACATTGATACCAAGGCCATGCGGAAGACCGCCATCATGGAACAGGTGCGCAGCGTGCTCTACTACGTTATCCTGGGCCTTGTCACCAGCTTCACCTTGAGCATCCTTTTCCGTTCCATGGTCGGACGCCGGGTCATGACCCTGAGCAATCAGCTCCGCGCCGATACCCCCGAACATTTCCACGAACCCCTGGGTATGACCGGCAGAGTGACGCGCCGCGATGAAATTGCCTACCTTACCGACTCGGTAAACCGGATGCGGCAGGACCTGAAGGCCCTTCTTGAACGGAAGAACCTGATGATCCGGGAAATCCACCACCGCATCAAAAACAATCTGTCCTCCATAGACGGGCTTTTGTACCTCCAGGCCCACCAGTCACACAATCAGGAAGTTGAACGGATCATAGACGAAGCGCGCAACAGTCTCAGGAGCATGACGGTACTGTACGATAAGCTGTACCGGAGCGACACGGACGGGACTTTTTCGGCGAGGGAGTACCTTGAACCCCTGGCTGTAGAAATCCACAGGAATTTCCTGGGAAGGGAGGGCATACAGATCATAACCGACATCCAGGACTTCCCGGCCGACGGGGAACAGATGTCGGTCCTGGGTATGGTCAGCAACGAACTCATCACCAATTCAATGAAATACGCTTTTCCCGGGCAAAAGACGGGGACCATTACCATTACCTTGAGCCGTGAAAACAGCGGCCGGATACACTACCGCTACACTGACAGCGGCACCGGATTCGATGTAGAGGAGTCCATGAAAAAACCGGGGAGTTTCGGCATCCAGCTGGTCAAGACCCTGGGGTCCCAGATGACAGGCGGAGACGTGGAGTTCGACACCCGGGAGGGCTTCTGTGTGCACATTTCCTTTAACGGAAAACTCCGTTAAGTCCGTTGAGCATATCTGGACGGTCACAGTTTCCGGACCGGTTCATCTGTTGATAAAACCTGCCTCAGGTCGATTCATCTTCGCAGCCGCCTGTGTGTTCTTCACAGTCAAGGCCGCATTTGTTGCCCGCGGCATCTAGACAGACAAAGGTCACCGAGGTGGAGAATACTTCCTTTTCTTCATTCCCTCCGGGCTCATCGGCGAACACATCAACTTCCCAGGTAACCGAAGTATTCCCTTTACGGGTTTCAAAGGTATGAAACCGCAGGATTGATCCGTTCACGACCCGCTCCTTGAACTCAATGGTATCCATGGCCCGGGTCACAAGGGACCGCCCCTGGTAGATTTTGCTGGCCCCGATCCATGCGAACTCATCCACCCACTTAAGGAGCTGCCCCCCGAACAGATACCCGTGATGATTCAAGTGTTCGGGCCGGACAATGACATAGGTTTCAAGACTTTTACCGCCGGCAGCTGCTTCTTTCATACCCAGCCTACCGCTTGAGGGGAAAGCCGGCTTTTTCCACCGCGTCAATCAGTCCCTTCTGTGCCTCTTCCAGAAACGCACCGCTCAAGGTCTTGTCCCGGTCAAGGAACCGGACCCGCAGGGTCACCGACTTTTTGTCCCCGTCCAGGGGGAACACACAGGCAATCTTGATGTCGTCGATTTCCTTACACCGGTATGAACGGGCAGCATCCAGCACCAGCCTTGCCTCGGTCCGGGAGTCGGCTACCACCGAAAAATCGAATACTGATGCGGGAAACCGGGACAGTGGCGTGTAAGCCGTTTTGTCCTTCATTTCCCGGGATTCTATGTCGTGGAGGTCCAGAACCAGAAGGGTCAGGTATCCTTTCATTTTATAGGCCGACAGAAGAAGGGGATGGACTGTAACCACGGTCCCCATGGGACGGCCCATGACCTTGAGTTCCCGTCTTTCTATGGGGTGATTGCCCTTCCAGTCTCTTGGCAGACAGTAGTTTTCCATTCTGTCGGACACGGCCTCTACAGACCCCGGAATGGACAGGAATTTGAAGAGGTTCTCAGCCCCGTTGACCGCCTCTATGAAACGGGTGGCAGTCTTTGCATAGAAACCGGCCACCAGGTGATTGCGCTCCACGGAAAAATCCTTGTCGTCCGCGCGGTAGACCCTGCCGTACTCAAACATGGTAAAGGCATCGTAATGCCGGGCGTTTAGGGCAGCCGCCTCAAGAAAGCCCGGTATAATGCTGGGACGCATTCTGGAATATTCGGGGGAAAGGGCATTGGCCAGGGTGAGTTTTTCGGCCAGATCGGGCCAGGACGCCTTTTTGAGGACCCCTTCCCCGGTCAACGGATAGGTCATGACCTCGTGGGCCCCGGCATTCAACACAAAGAAATCCTGTATCTTCCGGTGCATTTTTTTTGCAGGACTTAATGCCGTTGCCTCTACGGTCCACAACGGCGGCGTGGGAGTCAGCTTGCCGTATCCGTAGATGCGGCCGATTTCCTCTATCAGGTCCGCGTCACACTGTACATCTTTGGTGGCGCGGAAACTCGGCACCGTTACCCGGTAACGGCTCTCACTTTCTTGTGTCTGTTTGTCAATCTCAAAATCAAGGTCCTGTAATATCCCTATAACCCGGTCTTCCGGCACCGCGGTACCGAGTATGCTCTCTATCCGCCGGTGATCCAGATCGATTACCAGAGGCTCAATACTTGAAAGGTCCATCCCGTCGTACTCAAGACTTCCGACAACTGAAGCGCCGGGATTGAGTTCCATGAGCAGTTCCAGAATCCGCAGGGCCGTGGTTTTCAGTGACAGGGTGTCCAGGGTTTTCTCGTACCTCAGGGAGGAATCGGTCCGTAAACCAATTCTGGTGGAGGTCTTCCGTATTTCCACATCCTTCCAGTTGGCCACCTCGACGAACACCTCGGTGGTATCCTCTGACACCCCGCTGTTGGCCCCGCCCATTATCCCGGCAATGACCAAAGGTTTTTTTGCATCGGCCACCACCGTGTCGCTTTCTACAAGCTGGCGGGGCATTTCATCCAGAGTCACAAACTCCCCGGCTTCCCCGGCCCTCCGCACATGAATGAGACCGCCCTCAATTTTGTTTTTGTCAAAAAGGTGATTGGGGATGCCCAGTTCAAGCATCACATAATTTGAGATGTCAACGATGGAATTAATGGGGCGCATGCCGCAGTCATGAAGCCGCCGCTGCATCCACTTCGGGCTCTGCTCCACCCTTATGCCTTTAACGGTGTAGCCGAAATACCCCAGACAGCAGGAGTCGGCCTCTACCTTTACCCTGACGGGCGAATCTCCGCCGGGGAACCGGGCCAACAGCCCGCCGGCCCACTCTGGCGTAAACCGTCGGGAAAGGGGCTTTCCGAAGGCCGCGCCGAATTCACGGGCCATCCCGTAATGACCCCAGAGGTCGGGACGGTGGGTGATTGATTTATTGTCGATATCAAGGACGACCGAGGTGCCGGTTCCCAGATACTCGGCAAGGGTGATTCCTTTTTGCGCATCCGGTTTCAGGACCATAAGCCCTTCATGGTCATCGGAAATGCCCAGCTCATCTTCGGCGCACAGCATCCCCTCGGAAACAATGCCCCGGATCTCCTTGGGTTCAAGGGTGAACCCGACAGGGAGGGTTGTGCCCACAGGGGCGTAGGGGACCTTCAGTCCCACCTGGACATTCGGCGCGCCGCACACCACCCGGCCTCTGCCCCTGGGCCCCGCGTCAAACTGCACCAGATTGAGCTTATCGGCCTGGGGGTGGGGCTCAAAGCCCGTTATCTCGGCCACAAATACCTGGGACAGGACTTCTCCGGAAACCGTCACATCCTCCACCTCGCAGGTGGTCAGGGTGAACTCTTCTCCCAGGGTATGGGGCGGTGCATCAGGTAATTCCACAAAATCTTTTATCCAGTCAATTGATACTTTCACATTCTGCTCCTTGGGGTATGACTAATATGCCTTGAACTGGGAGACGAAGCGCAGATCGCCGTCCTGAAGATGGCGCACATCGTCAATGCCGTAGCGCATCATCGTGAGCCTGTCCAGGCCCAGGCCGAAGGCGAAACCGTTATGCACAAGGGGGTCGATCCTGCCGTATTCCAGTACCCGGGGATGTACCATGCCGCAGCCGAGGGCTTCCACCCATCCGACCTGTTTGCATACCGAACAGCCCTTCCCGCCGCACAGAAGGCACTCGTAATCAAGTTCAAAACCCGGTTCCACAAAGGGGAAATACCCGGGCCGCAGGCGGACCTTGATCTCCCGTTTAAAAATATTGGAAAGCAGGGTCTTGAGGAAATGGATCATGTGGGCGACGGAAATATCCTCGCCCACCATCATGCCTTCTATCTGATGAAAACATGCCTCATGGGAGGCGTCGAGGGCCTCGTTCCGGAACACCTTCCCCGGTCCGACAAATTTGAAAGGGGGTTTATGTGCTTCCATGCCCCGCACCTGAATAGGGCTCGTGTGGGTACGTAGCAGATGGTGGAGATCGGCAAACCAGAAGGTGTCCTGCATGTCCCGGGCGGGATGATTGGCAGGAATATTGAGGGCCTCAAAGTTATGATAATCGTCTTCGATATGGGGGCCGTCGAGGATGTCGAAGCCCATGGAAATGAAGATGTCCTCCACCTCCCGCTGCACGAGGGAAAGAGGATGATACCCGGCGCTGGACAGCCCCTTGTCCAGGACCGCGTCGCTCAAGGTCACATCGATCCAGTCGCGGGACAGTCTTTCATCGATCTGGCGCCGCTCAAGGTCTTCAAGAAATCGGTCAATCTCGGCAATGATCCGCTCCTTGAGGCTGTTTGAGGCAGCACCCAGGGTTTTACGCTCCTCAGGGCCCATATCCTTCAGTCCCTTCATGATGTCATTCACCCTGCCCTTTTTCCCGACAAAATCCGCTTTTACCTGGGCGACATCCGCCGCTGTCGCGGCCTTTTCAAGCATCATGGAAAATTCTGCATAGAGTTCTTCGAACTGGTTCACCTCTCACTCCTTTTCGGCATCCGTGTGTAAACAACCCCGTCCCCGGGGACTCCCTTAAAAAAAAACGGGTTTCTCTTCGCGAAAGAGAAACCCGCAGAACTTGCAGTATCCTGTTATCAGGACATTCCGGGCTTCTCCCTGGTAAAAAAGCCAAAAAAGAAGAAAAAAAAGCCGGAAAAAAAGAACGTCCCTTTCATTGCCGATCATTATACGGAATGTCGGAAAACTGTCAATGCAGGTTTCATATCCCGAATTCATACTCATCAGTATGTGTTGCAATTATTCAACAAAAAAATACCCAGCTTTCGTTTGCGTTTTTGAAATTCTCCTGTTATTATATCCGTTATTATAGAAGTAGGTAATGGATAGATTATCCGACACGATCATTAACGAATCCTCCTATCAACAACTAAGTATTTGTTACCGTGAAGCCTTAAGTGAGCTCGGTGTCTTTGAGAAGCACCTGAGTGACGATACCGGGCTTATCTTTACCCTCTGGGACAAATGGGGCTATAGCCGCGAAGAGCTCCTGGGCGGTAAATGGGAACAGCTGGTCCACCCCGACGACAGGGACGATCTCCTGTCCCTCATGGGCAGTTTCTGCGCCGGAGCGTCGGACAAATTCCGCACCGAATACCGGGTACGCATGAAAAACGGCATGTACCGCTGGATACTCAACCAGGGAGTGGTGGTATCCCGGGACAACGAGGGTCTGCCGCTGACATTTCTGGGGACCGACATTGACATCACCGAACTGAAAAAAACCCACGATGAACTCATCCAGGCCAAGGCCCATGCCGAAGAACGGGCCCAGGAAGCCGAAACCCTGCGGATTGCCGGAACCATCATCACCAGTTCCCTGGATCTGGAAAAAGCGGTCAACCTGGTACTTGAACAGGCAATGCTCGTCGTCCCCTATGAGACCGCCGCGGTATTTGTCACTACCGACGAACGCCGCCTTGAACTCGTAGGGCTGCGCTCCAGCCTTCCAGAGGCACCGAGAAACGGCAGCGTATTTCCCATCGACCACGAATCCCCCCACTGGAAGGTCCTCAACGCCTCAACGCCGGTCATCGAATACCACTGCATCGACCCGATACCCGAACTTGGGGGTTTTAAAACCTTTCTGGAATACTCGTGGATGGGCATACCGTTACGCTTTCAGTCACGGATCATAGGGATTATCAGTTTCCTTTCATTAAGCAGCCTGAAACCGAAACACCTCCGCCTCGGCATATCCTTTGCAGACCATGTATCGGTTGCCCTCAATAACGCCCGCCAGCACCAGGGCACCCTGGAAATGGCCTCCATGGATCCCTTGACCAAAACCTACACACGCCGCTGGTTCTTTACCAAAGCGGAAAAGATTTTCAAACATAGTGTCAGAAACAGCGGAGATGTCACCATCCTCATGGTGGACATAGACCACTTCAAGCGGGTCAACGATACCTTCGGCCACACTGTAGGTGACCTGATCCTTCAAAGGGTTTGTCAGGCCTGCATGCTCTGTCTCCGGGCTTCGGACGTGATGGGACGCTACGGCGGTGAAGAGTTCAGCATCATACTTCCGGAAACTGGGGCCCGGGAAGGCCTGTTGGTTGCTGACCGGCTGCGGAGGAGCGTGGAACATGCCGATTACCGCGACATTGACCAGAAGGTGACGGTCAGTGTCGGCAGCGCGACCAGCAGCTCGGGGGCCGGTTACCGCAGCCTCCACGAGCTTATACAATCCGCCGACACGGCCCTCTACCGGGCCAAGGAAACCGGCAGGAACAGGGTCTGTTCCCACGTTCCTCCGGTAAGCCAGGATACCGCCCCTCCCGCAACTTCAGAAAGGACCGAAACCGATGAAGACGGCGACGGCGAGGAACAATGAGGTAAGGCCCAGCATCAGGGCCTGAAGCTTCCAGGTAAACCGTATCCATGTCGGGTAACTTACCACCGTAAAACTCAAGGCAATCAGCAGAAGAGGGTTCGACGGAAAAAACACATTGGAGAAGCCGTCGCCGAAGTCAAAGGCAAGAACCGCCGTCTGACGGGTAATGCCTACCAGATCGGCCAGGGGCGTAAGAATGGGCATCATCAGAAAGGCTTTTGCCGACGCCGAACCGATGAAAAAATTCATGATGAGGGTCAACAGATAAACAAGAAAAGCGGCCCCCATGGTAGGCGCCCCGGCAATGCGAAGTGCAGCCGCGTGGAGTATGGTGTCGGTTATGCGGCCCATATCAATGATATGCTTAACGCTGTAGGCCATTGCCACCAAAAGTATTCCCGGAGCGAGGTTGCCGGCTCCATGCAGAAAAGAACCGCCGACTCCTTTCCCTCCCATGCCAGAAAACATACCGGCACCAATCCCTCCCACAAGAAACAGCAGTGCCATGACCGGAAACGCGACTGCTGACAAAGAGGGTATCCGGGATGTTACGAGGATGAAAGAAAGGGTAACAACCATGACGCCCAGAAACCACACACTGGCCTTTCGTATCCCCGCGTTCCCCTCTTCACGGCTGTCCACCGTCTCGACACGGTGGTCGTGATCCTTTGAGAGAGACCGGGCCGGATCCCGTTCCACACGGCGGGCATAAGCACGTACATATAAAAGCACGCAGGCGTATACAATGATGAAAAAAATGATGCGGTACCATGCTCCGGAGAACAGGGGCAGTTCGGCTATGCGCTGGGCAAAGCCTATGGTGAAAGGGTTTGTAACCGCTGCGGCAAACCCGAAGGCCAAAGGTAGAAAACTCATGCCCAGGCCCACCAGAGAATCCCAGCCGAGGGAAACGGCCAGGGGTACAATGAAAACAACAAGTGGTACCATCGCCTCGTATATCCCCAAAAAAGAACTGAGAAACATAAAGGAAAAAATGAGGATACCCATAAGAAGGTATTTCCTGCCGGAAAAACGGCGGACGACAAGAGCCAGAAGATACCGTATGACCCCGGCCTGTTCCAAAATGGTAAAGGCCCCTCCGATACACAAAAGAAATAATGACAAGGTTATCAGAGCCAGAGCGTCAGGACCTGCAAACACTTCCACCGGAGCGGTAAACCAGCGCCAGAAGGGATACGCCGGCTTTTCAACATTCCTGAAACTCCCGGGGACTATCATGGTCCGGCCGTCGGCCACGACACGGTCATAAGAGCCGGAAGGTAAAAGAAGGGTCAGGACTCCCGCAGTGATCATTAATAAAAGGATGATGACAACCGAAAGAATAAAGGCTTCGGCGCCGATCTTCATGCTTGAATCTTTTACCCGTTCTTTCATGATAGACTCCGTAAAGCTTCTTTGAAAAATACGATGCAGCGGTAATAGTTTATGAGGGAAATACGCTCGTCACTGCCGTGAATGCGGTCCACCTCCTCTTCGTCAAGAACGAGGGGGACAAAGCGGTATATTTCGGAGCTTATATCCGCGTACTGTTTGGAATCGGTTGTTGCGGTAACCAGGTGGGGCACCGCTGGAGCATAAGGAAAAACCGCACCAACCGCGGCGCACAGGGGCTTAAAGTATTTCAGGGATCCGGCCCGTTTGGGATCGAAGTTGGAACCCGGATCGTCGGCGAGGACTTCGACACGCCTGTCTTTAATAACCCGCCGGCATGTCTCGAGGGCGCGGATAACCGTATCCCCGGGGAGAATACGGCAGTTGATGATTGCCTCGGCATTTTGGGGAAGCACATTGTCCTTATCGCTTCCCCGCATCACGGTAATACTCCTGGTTGTACGAACCACCGCCGCCATTTTAGGCTTCAGGGAAAAAAACAAAAGTATGACCGGTTTGAACAGCCAGAGGTTGGAAAACAGGATACGCAAGGCCAGGGAACCGTAGGGCGCAAGCCCTTCAAGAAAAAGGCGTACTTCCTTTGTCAGACCCAAGGGGGCTTTTTTTCTTTCCAGACGGTACAGGGCACGGGCCAGCCTTCCCGCCGCTGTCACCCGCGGCGGATGAGCCGCGTGGCCCCCGGTACAGGCGGTTTTGAGCCGGAACTTGGCAATCCCCTTCTCCGCGATGCCGATCAGTGCAATATGGGCCGGCATTCCGGGAATCATGTCCTTGGCGACGATACTTCCCTCGTCAAGGACATAATCAAAGAACAGGCCTTTCTCCTCGAATATTCTGCTTAAAGTTCCCGCGCCCTCGTTCCCCGTCTGCTCCTCGTCGCCGCCGAAGGCGAAATACAAGGTCCTTTCGGGAACGAAACCCTCGCCGATCAATGCTTCTGCCGCGCAGAGCATACCGGCCATGGTACATTTCGTATCGAGAGTACCTCTGCCCCATACATACCCGTCAAACAGATCTCCGCCGAAAGGGTCCATGGTCCATCGCTGCCCCTCGGTGCCCACCACATCATAGTGTGCACAAAAAAGCCCGGGTTTCAGTGAGGGATTACTCCCCTTCCAGATCAGGTAACAACACAGCGGACTCTCGAAATGTAATTCGCATGTTCTTGCCAAACGGGGATATTCACCGGTGATCCAGCCCTTTATTTTTCTGAATTCCGCCAGATCCCGGTCCTCCGGGTTCTGGTGGGAAACGCTTTTTATTCGGACGAGCTTGCGCAGCCGTTCAAGGTCTTTCGGATCAAGGGCGGCTGCTTTCAGCGTATCGGCAGAAAAGGTACGGCGTTTCATGCCGAACACCACAGTCCGTACCGCGCACACCAGGACAACAGCGCATAGAAAGATGATTACCACCATCACCGGGAATCCTCCGGCCCCGGAAGGGACGATTTTCCGTCATACGGGAATGACAAGGAAGATCCACCGGGGAATACACCCATGCTAATAGCCTGAGCCGGCGAGGGCAAGCGTTTTTTACATATCCAGACACCAGAAAATCTGCCGCAAAAAATATTCACTTGCAGTATAGCTTTCATTGACCCATAATTGGATCCATGATCGTCCTGATAATCATTCAGGCCCTGTTTCTTGTGCTGCTGCTCAAGGCTGAATTTGCAAAAGACATGACACGAATCCGGGTATACAAACCTCTGGAAACCGGCATGGTTGTCCTCATCGCCCTTGTCGGGAATTCCTATGCCCTGACCATACCGGGGCTGCTTATTCTGGCTGGTCTTGTTTTTTCCTTTACAGGGGATATTGCCCTCATTAATCCGGATAATACCCGGTTTTTCGCAGGAGGCCTCGGCGCCTTCCTTGCGGCGCATATCCTGTACACCGCGGCATTTATCCGGATAGCTCCCGGATTCTGGATCACCCCCGGGCCGCTCGCCGCGGCGGGCATCCTGGGCATATTCGCTCTCGTCCTGTTTCTGCTGATGGCGCCCCGTCTAAAAAAAATGACCGTTCCGGTGGTTCTGTATATTATTGTGATCAGTCTGATGGTACAAAGGAGCGTGGTGCTGCTCCTGCATACTGATCCTGTATCGGTCTTTGCCCGGTACAATGTCAGCTTTTTCGCCGGCGCCTTCCTGTTTTATATTTCCGATGTCATATTGGCATACAACCGTTTTGTGCGCCCTCTGAAATACAACAGAATAAGCCTTTTGTTCTATTACACGGGCCAGACCCTCATCGCAATCGGGACCCTTGGCGCAGGCGGAATATTCTTCTGACCAGACCCGGAGATCAATACCCCGGCCCCTGAAGATTAATATCGCCGGAAGGCAGGCAAAACGTCCCCGGATAGATCATCACCACATCATCCCAGAACACCTGCCGCCGCATCTGCCGTGGAGGAAGCCCGGTCCGGGCAAGGGAATTGACGATCCGGTTGGTGATCCGCGCTGCCCCGAGCTTCAGGTAAAAGGGTTCCACCTTGAACGAGGTCTGAAACAGACAAACCGGGTACTCCCCGGCATCAACGGCCTCGAATACCTTCCGTACCGCCAGAGCCCCCAGCCCCCTGCCCCGGACATCCGGGTGGGTACATACACCGCCCAAGGCCGCCACAGGAAGTTCTTTGTCCCCGACAGTGATTATCCTTTCCTCTATGTAGGCGGTACCAAGAAGTTCAGAACCCTCGTACACCACCGAAAAACCCTCGGGACGCCGGCCGATCCTTGATTTAAGGCTGTCGAATTTTTCGCGGGCAGGTACCGGCTCCTTAGGAGGCCAGACCATTGCCGCGAGAGTGAAAATATCTTCGTACACATCAAAGGACATGTCCTTAAGCGAAACAAATTCGGCTTTCACACTGCACCACCCTCAATCATGTTCGTAATAGGTGTACCCCCGCAGCCCGTTCTGGTACACATCCATATAGGTCCTGCGCTCCGCAGGCTTGATGAGCCCCTTGCGGACCGCTGTCTCGGCCAGGCTCCTGAAATTACTGACAAGTTCTTTGGGATCGTATTCCACATAACTGAGGACGTCCGCAACCGAATCGCCTTCAATTTCATGCTCATACTGAATGGCCCCCTGGGCATCAAGAACAATGTTGACAATATGGGTGTCGCCGAAAAGATTATGCAGGTCTCCCAGGGTTTCCTGATAGGCCCCGACCAGGAACACACCAAGAATGTACTCCTGGTCTTCTTTCAGATCATGGAGGGGAATACTCCGCTTTACATCTTTCAGATCGATAAACCGGGTGATCTTGCCGTCGGAATCGCAGGTGATGTCCGCAAGAACCGCATTGGTAGCCGGCTTTTCCAAAAGCCTGTGAATGGGAATGATGGGAAACAGCTGGTCCACAGCCCATGCGTCAGGCAACGACTGGAATACGCTTAAGTTGGCGTAGTAGGTATCACAGAGCATGGCCTCTATGTCGGAAAGCTCGTCGGGGATATGCTTCATGTCCTTTGTAAGATGATATATCCTGCGTATGACCTGCCAGTACAGCCCGTCGGCCACGCATTTTTCCCTCAAGCCGATGTTGCCATGGACGAAAAGACCGTGGAGTTCATCCCGGTAGTAATGAGCGTCGTTAAAAACCTCCTGGGCGTTCTTGACCGTGATCTCATCGATAAGCTCGAACATGTTCTTTACATATTCGTGGGCATCCGGGGGCAGCTCATCGGGCATCCTGGAGAACCCGGCGGGATTTACATCCAGCACATTGAATAACAGCACCGATGAATGAGCAACCGTCGCCCGCCCCGACTCTGACACCAGGGTCGGTACAGGCACATTCTGCTCACCCAAAACCGTCATGACAATCTCGACAACGTCGGAACAGAATTCCTCGGTAGAGTAATTCTTGCTCCCCGAAAAGTTGGTCCGGGACCCGTCATAATCCACCGCAAGCCCGCCGCCGATGTCCAGAAACCCCATGGCCGCCCCTTCCCGAACCAGTTCCGCGTAATAGCGGCAGGCCTCAGTAAGGGCGGTACGGATATTGCGGATGTTGGGAATCTGTGAACCCTGGTGGTAATGAAGGAGCTCAAGACAATCGAGCATATTCCGTTCTCTCAACATATCCACCGCTTCCATGATCTGTACAGAGGAAAGACCGAAGATGCTTTTTTCTCCGCCCGATTCGTTCCAGTGTCCTTCCGCCTGGGCATTCAGCTTTATTCTGAGACCAATCACAGGGCGGACATCCAGAACAGCAGCGCGTTCCAGCACCAGATCGATTTCTCCGGGCCGTTCCACCACAATGACCACTTTCAGGCCCATTTTGGTACCGTAGAGGGCCAGATCGATGAACTCCCTGTCTTTGTAACCGTTACAGATAATAAGCGCATCGGGATCGTGCATATATCCGAGGGCGGCTATCAGCTCAGCCTTGCTGCCGGCCTCCAGGCCGTGGTGAAATTTCTTTCCCGCCGCCACGATTTCCTTGATAACCTCGGCCTGCTGGTTCACCTTGACAGGGTATACACCCTTGTACTGACCGGGATACTCGTAGTCTTTGATCGCTTTTCTGAAACTCTTGTTGATGAGGGATATACGGGCATCGATAATATCGGGAAACCGCAGAAGCACAGGCATAGACAAGCCGCGGTCGCGTATCCCCTTAGTCATTTCCCAAAGACTCACCTCTTCGACAGTATCATCCCGCTTCAATTTCACGGTAACTTCACCTTCGGGTGAAACGTCGAAATACCGGTGTCCCCAGTACTTGATGCCGTACAGCTCCTTCGAGTCTGATACGGTCCATGGTTTCGTTCGTTTATCCAATCCTGCCCGTCCTCCTTGCCCACGGAAAAATCCTCATCCGCAGTACCACACTTTTACATACTTCGCCCGGGTTTATCAACACCAGGTAAAATTCTTGACAAACCCCGGAAATTGCCATCATGCTGGTAACATGAACAGCTACCCCTCTTTTCTATCCCTGCCCCATGAGCACACCGCCTATGAAACCTCTGCCTATGTTCTGGTTCCGGTTCCCTATGACGGAACCAGCACCTACGGAAAAGGCGCCGACAAAGGTCCTGAAGCTCTCCTTGAAGCATCGGACCAACTGGAGAATTATGACGTTGAAATGTGCCAGGAAGCCTGTTTCGACGGCATACACCTGGACAGAAAACCGTTCTCATTCAAACAGGGAGCGGACGGCGCAGAGGATATGGTACATGAAGTGAAAACACGGACCTCGGCCATACTCTCCGACGGGAAAACCCCTGTCATAATCGGCGGCGAACACTCGGTCTCCATAGGAGCCATCCGGGCAGCAGCGGCCGCTCACCCGAATCTTACAGTCCTGCAGGTAGACGCCCACTCCGACATGCGGAACAGCTACCACGGATCCTCCTACAATCACGCCTGTGTCATGGCCCGGGCAAAAGAATGCGCCGAAGTGCTCCAGGTGGGAATACGGTCCACCGCCAGAGAGGAACTCGCCCAGATCAACGATAGGCGCATCTGGTGGGACCACCAAATCCACGGATCCGGCCAATGGATCGAAGAAGTCGTATCCCACATCCGCGGCCCCGTGTATATAACCTTCGACCTGGACGGCTTTGATCCCGCCCTGCTACCGTCCACAGGAACCCCTCAACCCGGAGGCCTGAACTGGCACGAAGCAACCGCCCTCCTGCGCAGAACCTTCTCCACCGGCCAGGTCCTCGGCTGGGACATCACCGAACTCTGCCCCGACGGAACCCGAACCTCCCCCTTCATCGCCGCAAAACTCCTTTACAAAATGATCAATTACCATAAATACTATAAACGGGAAGGAATATAACCCCTCCGGACACCGGCGACCGTAAAAAAGCGAGGCAGGGCTTTGCCCTGCCGAGCGCGGCGGCAAGCGGAGGTGGAGGCGGAACGCCGATACCGACCGGACAAAAGCGAGGCAGGGCTTTGCCCTGCCGAGCGCGGCGGCAAGCGGAGGTGGAGGCGGAACGCCGATACCGACCGTAAAAAAGCGAGGCAGGGCTTTGCCCTGCCGAGCGCGGCGGCAAGCGGAGGTGGAGGCGGAACGCCGATACCGACCGTACAAAAGCGAGGAGCAGCTCCGCTGACTCCGAGCGCGGCGGACAAAGGGAGACGGAATCCGCAGGATGACGGCGACCGTATAAAAGGAGCAGACCATGAATAGCATTGAAACCATGAAATCCCGGATCGAGGCACTCCCCGATCATGACAGCGAACAGATACGCATTGCTCATGAGCAGCTCAAAAATCTTGAGTTTTCTTTTAATCTGGGAAACATGGAAATCGACCTGTTTTCCATGAGTAAAAATGATGTTCTTACCCTGATCGACGACATCGCCGGTATGGATTTTCAATTATTACTCGCAACACGTAATATTGAGCCCGAATACCGGGAGGGAAGCGACAAGGAAGCATGGGCGGCCATGGCACGGGAATCACGGATCAGGCTGCTGGTTCATGAGTTCACCCTTCTGTCCCGGCTCAGGTCCGACGAACCGGAAGCCTGGGACGAGGTGAACGAGCTTTTCTTCGATGACTGATGAGAGGACTGCTAATTATCAGCAGTGATGGTGTGTCCCGTCGCAGAAGGGCGGATTTGATGTCATTCCGCAGGTACAGATCCTCACTTCTGAAGGCGATTCAACCACGAGTTCATAAGGCTTACACCCTGTTCCCTCGTGGCTTGCGTCGCAGTAAGGCTTGTTTTTGCTTTTACCGCACATGCAGTAGTATACCTTTCCGGGATTTTCATTCAGTACCAATGGTTCTTTCGAGCTCATGACTCCTCCTTATCATTTCTGCATAATCAGGTCATGGTCTAAACATACTGATTTTCTCCGGCAGAGCATACGGCCTTTTATTTTTTCTTTTTGAGCATACCGAAAATCCTGCCCAGGACACCGCCGGTTTTACCGGTCTTCCGGTCCTTGTCTCTGGCTTCTTTGGGTACCTTAAAGTCTTCTCCGTACTTCTCTTTGTAATATGCAACCCGGGCGTCAATGGACTTTTTGTTCGGTTTCCCGGCCGTTTTGCCTTTTTTAAAGGCGTCTTTTTTTGCTGGCGCAGCCGTGTCAGTGCGGTCCTGGCGGGGCCTGGTGTCCGGTCTGCGGCTGCGGTCCTTGCGTGCCCCATCCCCGGACTGGTCTCTGGTAGAGCCGACTTTCCGGCTGCCTTCCGGTTTGCGCCGCGGATACGAATCCCCGGTACCCGCAGCCTCGTCCCTGCCGGCACTGTCCCGCCGGTACGGTTGCCGGTCACGGCCGTCGCTTCTGTCACGTTCCCGTGTATCCTGGCTCCTGCCCCGGCCGTCCCTGGTTCTGCCGCCGCGGTCACCTCTGCCGGACCTGCTTCCCGGACGTGAATCCCTGGATGATCGTCCGCCGTCCCGGGAGCGCCCTCCGTCACGGGCCGGCCGCTCGTCATAACGGGGAATCCGCATGCCTTCGCTTTTGTCGTCGGCGTATAAATCATCACCCGCCCACTCAACAGGTATTTTCATTCCGATGAGGGCTTCGACAGATTCAAGACCGAACACATAGCTTTCGCAGGCAAAGGTAATCGCCTTGCCGGAACGGCCCGCCCTTGCGGTTCTGCCTATCCGGTGTACATAGTTTTCCGGGTCTTCGGGTATATCATAGTTTATGACCATTGCCAGATCATCAATATGCAGCCCCCGTGCCGCCACATCGGTGGCAATCAGAAAATTCAGTTCATTCTTTTTAATCTGCTCAATGATCTTCAGACGTTTTTTCTGGGGAAGATCCCCCATGATGTATTCGCAGCGGATACCGTTGACTTCCAGGCGTTTCGACAGTTCTACCACCATGTGTTTGGTATTCGCGAATACAATGGCAGTCCTCGGCTGTTCCTTTGCAAGAATGCCCAATAACAGCTTGAACTTTTCCTTTTTGGCTACGTGATACAAAGACTGCTGAATTTCGTCCACCGTAATATGCTCAGGCTCAATTTCGATGTTCACCGGTTCGCGCATATACTCCCAGGCCAGATTCTGCACCTTCACACTCAAGGTAGCGGAAAAAAGCATGGTACGCCGTTCCTGGGCAGGCGGCAGCATGCGGATCATTTTCCGTAAGTCAGGCAGGAACCCCATGTCAAAAAGCCGGTCGGCTTCGTCAATGACCACCACACCGAATTCCTTGAAGTCCAGTTTTCCTTTCTGTCCGAAATCAATGAGCCTCCCTGGAGTACCAATGGCAATATCCACCCCCTGGCTGAGGGCCTTTTCCTGGACATTGTATCCGACGCCGCCGTAAAAACTGGCAACCTTATAATCAAGATACTTGCCAAGAAGCCGGGCCTCGTCTTCTACCTGTACGGCAAGTTCCCGGGTCGGCACGATAATTAACGCTTTTTTCCTGGCAATTTTGTCCCCTTTGAACAATTGAAACAGGGACAGCAAAAAGGCTGCGGTTTTCCCCGTCCCAGTCTGGGACTGTACAGTGACATCTTTTCCGTTGCTGATAACTTCCTCAAAACATTTTGCCTGTACCGGCATGCAGTACTCAAACTGAGCGTCCTCTATTCCTTTGACGATGTCGGGATCAAAGTCGAATGAGTCAAAACCAATATTCATTTACACCTCGTAATATGGACATGAGTATAGACGATTAAGGAAATTTATCCAAGTTGACAGGAATTTCGTCTATATTGCGGTATTGACCTTTGCCGTTGGTTTCACGGCGTGGTACATTAAGGTAATATAGATAAGGAGTATCAAAAATGAACATTGCAAAACTGCATATTTTTATTGCCTTGTTCATGCTTATCGTGTCATTTCCCCTTTTTTCCCAGTCAAATGAATATCTCGATACCATCCTCAGCGGTGAGGCGGTTTCCCTTAACGACACCGCCTACCTCATACTTCTTTCGAAGGACGGGGATACAGCCGGCGGGCAGCCTGAAAACATCCAGGCCCTGTTAATGGAAAAATACCGGATCGACGGTCAAGGTTTGACAAGGGCGAAGGACCTGGCGCGGTTATGTATGACCGAATACCAGTTTGGCGGCGGGATTTTGTTCCGCGTGACCAAATCATCACGTTACGCCTTCAGGGACATGAAATTCCTGGGTCTTCTGGGAACCGTAAACAATCCTGACCAGGTTTTAAGCCCCGAAGACGTCCTTCGCATTATTGGCAACAGTCATGAAACATGGAGGGCACGTCAATGAGAGGGGTATCAGTTCTTTTCTTCACCCTGGTCTTCAGCTTGACCGCTGCCGGGGCCTTTGGCCTGGATTTCGGTATTGACCTTTCAGATGAAGCATCTGCGGCCCAGACCTTTTCATCGGATGACACGGCGGATATATACCACGACATCACCGCGTCCCTGTGGGTAAGAAGCCCTTTTAAGGATGGGGCTTTTTCTGTTAAAGGCGGCGCTGTGTATGACACCGAAACACAGAAAGGCAGTCCGAGTCTTACGGCCCTCAACTGGACAGGCTTTTTAGACAGCCAG
>JAFGQL010000098.1 GCA_016935695.1 Spirochaetales bacterium | reverse complement strand
TCCTGTATGAGCATGAACTGCGTCTTTCCATAGGAGGAAGGTACTGGCTTCCATTCTGATCGTTGAGGATGAACGTGAACTCAACAAGATGGTCTCGGATTATCTTTCGGCCCTCGGTTATGAAACGGTGTGTGCCTTTGACGGATTCGAGGCCCTTAAACGGTTTCACGAAGGCGGGGTGTCCTGCCTGGTCCTGGATGTAATGCTTCCCGGGATTGACGGGATTGATGTGCTGCGCCGGGTACGGGAAACAAGTCAGGTACCGGTGCTGCTGTTGACAGCCAAGTCCCGGGAAGAGGACAAGGTGCTGGGGCTGGACACCGGCGCCGATGATTATCTGGTAAAACCTTTCAGCATGAAAGAACTGGCTGCGCGGATACGTGCACTTCTGCGCAGGTCGGAACATCAGGCAGAACGTGCCTCGGCTCCCGCCCTCCTGTCTCTTGGGGCCATTATCCTGGACGAAGAGCGGCATCAGGTGACGAAAGACGGCATTCCTCTGGATCTGACCGCGGTGCAGTTCAGGATCCTCAAAGCTCTTCTTGAACGTCCCGGGAAGGTGTTCACCCGTCTGGAACTTCTTAACGTCTTTCAGGAACATGTATTCGAAGGGTACGAACGTACCATCGATGTCCATATAAAAAATATCAGGAAAATCCTGGAAAAAGATCCGTCTCATCCGGATTACCTGCAGACTGTCTGGGGGGTGGGCTATAAAATGACCGACCATCCTCCCTCCGGCAAGGCGGAAAAATGAAACACCGTTTGTTTTTTTCCGTACTGGCCGGATATGTGGTGGTGATCGTTCTGGGTTCGGCGGGGATGTTTCTGTCATTCCGTCAGGCAGCGGGGCGGGAGTTCAGGAAGTATCTTCTGGAAGGCCAGCAGATGGCCGCTGCCCGGGCTGCGGGCTTTGTTTCCGAGTATTACCGGCGGATAGGCAGTTTGAACGGTCTGGACGGGTTTCTTAAGTCCCAGCTCAAGGATCCTCATATGGGGATGGGCGAGCGTCCGATGATGTCCCGCTGGATGAGCGGGCCCGGGCGCTTCGTGGTTACCGATCCGGATTTTACCGTGATTGCCGATACCAGCGGCCGGCTTGCTCCCGGGCAGAAGCTGCCGCCAAAGACCTTTGGCGGCCCGGGTCCCGGGTTACATGAAATGGCAGTCCCCATCGAACAGGGGGGCAGCATCCACGCGTATGTGATACCGTCCCTCGCGGTGGACCCCCGTCTGCCGCCGGAAGACCGCAGGGTACTGGAAACCATGCAGAACGGCGCGTTCGTGAGTTTACTGCTGGTCATTGCCGTATCAATCGCGGCGGCTGCCGTTCTGACCCTTCACGTGGTCCGGCCTGTCCAGGCAATCGGCGGGGTTGTTGACCGTATTTCCCGGGGAGATTACGCGGCGCGGACGGCATTTGTCCGGGGCGACGAGATCGGGGCCCTCGCCCGGGGAATAAACCAGCTGGCGGCGTCCCTTGCCCAGGCGGAGGAATGGCGGTCCCAGCTCATCAGCGATACCGCCCATGAACTCAGGACGCCGGTCAGTCTTCTTTCCGGCCGGCTGGAAATGCTTGCCGAAGGGCTGTACACGCCGAACCCGGAAGAGCTGGCCAAGCTGTCCGCAGAGGTGCAGCGTTTATCAGCCCTGATCGAACAGCTGGAAGGCCTGTCGGCATTCGACCAAGGCGCCTACGCGCCGGAGCTGAAAAACCTTGATGCGGGAATTCTCGCCGCAGAACGGGTGAAAGCCTTCGCGGATGAAGCTGCTGCCAGGAACATCGGACTCAGGAATTCCGTATCTGAAGGGTTTTTCGTACGCGGGGACAGCCTGAAACTCGGCCAGGTGATTGACAATCTCCTGTCAAACGCCCTCAGGTACACTCCCCCCGGCGGAACGGTAGAGGTTTCGATGGTTCAGGAAGTATCAATTGAGGAAAAAGGCCCTTTCATTGAACTGAGGGTTGAAGACTCGGGTTCTGGAATTGCCCCTGAATACCGGGAAAAGGTGTTCCGCCGGTATTTCCGGATAGATAAAAGCAGGTCGTCTCACGAAGGCGGCCGGGGCCTTGGTCTGGCAATTGCCCGGGAAATAACAGTTTTTCACGGCGGAGTATTGTGGGTAGATGGTGAGAGCCGCTACGGCGGGGCCCGGTTCTGCCTGCGGCTTCCAGGGGCGGAAACATGACAGCCTTACATTATTTCTGAATACTTTTCATTCAACGATTCTGTATTCCAGGACGGATGAATGTTCATTTCCCAGTGATAGGCACAGGGTGAGTCTTTTAGCTCGTACCCGATTTCCCGGTAGAATTTCTGGTCTCCACCGGTCATTCCCGTGCAGCCGGGAAACATGTCCATGACCCTGTTTGCCGCTTCATGAAGAATCGCAGTGGCGATCCCTTTTCTGCGTTCCCACCACACGACACCAAGGGGCTCAAGTTCACAGTACGGCATGGCTTCATTGTACCAGATGATCGCCATTGCCACCGGCCTTTTGAGGGGATCCAGTACACAAAGATCCAGGTCTTTCCGGTAATGTCTCATCTGCCTCAGGTCATGGAAAGCCTGTCTGCCGTATTCGCAGGCATGGACATCTCCGCCATAGGCGAATGAAAACCGGTGGGTATTCGATAAAAAGAAATCTGGCACGGTATTGCCGTCGGCGAAGGTATAGCCCTGAGGAAGGGTGGTGTCGTACTGCTTTTCCTTGAACTCCAGGATATAGAGTTCGTCCTTCCGGTCGGTCGGTGTGCAACCGGCTGCCGGGAGCATCTCTTTCAGCTTTTTGTTCCATTCAGGGACGAAGAGGGTCAGGGACCGTTTTATCCTGTCGTCGCTGACGAGGCTGCAGTGGGTTTTGGCAAACCTCACCATTTCGCCCAGCAGTTCCTCATCACTTCCCCGTTCTTTTGAATCGAATAAAAAGAAGGCTTCGCCGCTGTAGTTTCCTTCATGTATGACGCAGGCGGCAATCCTGCCGTCAAGGCGGTACACTCCCACCGTATGTTCCCATGCATGATAATGATCCAGAAAGGCAGGGTGAAGGCCTTTGCAGAATTCATGGCGGCTTAACCCCCAGACGGGATACTCCCAGGTATAGGAAGCAAGGATGAGGTTTTCAAGTTCTAAAAAATCGTCTTCGTTATAATAAGAGAATGTATATTTCATAATGTACTCCATATGGCAGTGAAAAAAGCTGTGCGTGAGGGCTGCCTCACAATTACGAGTCTTGATGTATGGATTGACGTATTTCTATTTTATCATCGCTTAAAAAGACTCCCTCAGGGTGATATGGCCTGATTGTACGTTGGGGTGCATACCTTGTGTAGGTGAAGTTTGGTTATATTTCCGGTATTTTCGCAGGCGCGGGCGGCGTAATGATGACGGTACAGCCAAAAAGTCTTAATACACTTTCAGCATCAGGCCCTTTAAATACTCGCCTTCCGGGTGGAACAGGGAAACCGGATGATCGCCGGGGTGTCCGAGACGCCTGAGTATCTGGATATGCCTGCCTGAGTCTATGGCGGCGGCCCGGACGGCTCCTTCGAACAGCTCCTGGGTCACCACCTGGCTGCAGGAAAAGGTGAACAGAAGTCCGCCGGGTTTGACCCGGGGAAGGGCGGCAAAGTTCAGGCGTTTGTATCCCTGAATGGCGTTATGCCGGGCCTTTACGTGTTTGGCGAAGGCCGGCGGGTCCAGGACCACCACATCATAGGGGTCTGCCGTTTCCTTGAGGACGCTCATGACATCGGCACAGACCGGCCGGTGGCTGCCTGCGGTTTTTCCTAATAAACTGATATTCTCCCCGGTAAGTTCCATGGCCCTGGCGCTTGAATCCACCGATACCACTTCTGCGGCGCCTGAACCGAGGGCGTACACAGAAAACCCTCCCGTATAACAAAAGAGGTTCAATACCCGTTTATCTCCGGAAAAGCTGCCGACAAGCCGGCGGTTTTCCCTCTGGTCCAGGAAAAATCCTGTTTTCTGGCCGGCTTCCCAGTCGACATGGAACCGGTAACCGTGTTCCCGGCACATACTTCCCGCTGCCAGTTTCCCGGGATCGGACTCCGGGGCTGTGTACAGGTAGCGCCCTGTGGAAGAAGTTCCCCGCTCTGCGGTCTTCAGATAGACAGCCCGGCAGTCATTTCCGAAGAGGCTTTTAAGGGCGTCGCAGACGAGTCCGGCATCTTTTGTCATTCCCGCGGAATGGGCCTGTATCACGAATACGCCGCTATAACAGTCAATGATGAGTCCGGGCAGAAGGTCGCCGTCGCCGTGGACCAGACGGTACATGTCGGTAGCCTCGCCGGGTAGATCCATGCTCCGGCGGTGATCTATGGCCGCTGCCAGACGGGAATGGTAAAACGCGGTATCTATCGGTTCGTCCCGGTAACTTAATATGCGTACCTTGATGGTCGCGTCCTGGAAATGGCCCTTGCATAGAAAGGCGCCCCGGTGGTCATAGACCGACACGACATCGCCGTTGGCGGGGGAACCCTCAACTCTCTGTACCGCCCCGGAAAAAATCCACGGGTGGCGTCTGTGTACCGATTCGTCTCTGCCTTTGCGGATATGCAAGGCGGCGGGGTGTGTGTTCATGTGTGCGGCATTATAGGGTTAATATCACGCTGTGTAAATAACCGCCTTCGGATACCGGAATTCCCTCATATTAAAAGTCATGCGGTTTTATTTTGAACAGTCGGTTGTGTATATTAGGAAGCAGTGTTACAACTTTTTTAGAGAAGGAAGTATTTCTTATGGACCATACAAGCGTGCCTGTAAAAACCTTGCACATACACGGGAGCAGGTTTTCTGCCATCGATCTTTCGGCATATCCAGACGCCGTCCGTCTGCCCTACAGCCTGCGCGTTCTTTTGGAGAATGTGCTCAGGAATGATCCGGAGTATGCCGCCCGGGTGAGCGCATTCCGCAGTTCTCCCGGACAGGACATACCGTTTTTTCCCGCCAGGGTGCTCATGCAGGATTTTACCGGGGTTCCCTGTGTGGTGGACCTTTCGGCAATGCGGGACGCCATGGAAGACCTGGGCGGAGACCCGCAGAGGGTGAATCCGGTGGTTCCTGTTGATCTTGTGGTGGATCATTCGGTGCAGATCGACTACTGGGGGAACCGTGACGCCCTTGAGCAGAATGTAAAGGCCGAGTATGAGCGGAACAGCGAGCGGTACCGCCTGCTCAAATGGGCGGCCGGTGCCATGAAAGACTTCCGTGTCATCCCGCCCAATTCCGGCATCTGTCATCAGATCAATCTGGAATACCTGGGTACAGTAGCCCGGACCCGGGATATACAGGGCACAGCCTGGGTATTTCCCGACAGTCTTGTCGGTACCGACAGCCACACCACCATGATCAACGGTCTGGGTATCATGGGCTGGGGAGTCGGCGGCATAGAAGCGGAAGCTGTCCTGCTGGGGCAACCTTACATGATGCCGGTTCCCGAGGTGGTGGGGGTACGTCTGGAAGGGGAACTCCCCCGGGGAGTAACCGCATCGGACCTGGTGCTTACCCTTACCCAGCTTCTGCGCGCCCGGGGCGTGGTCGGGGCGTTTGTCGAGTACTTCGGTTCCGGGATCAAGACTCTCTCCCTTCCTGACCGGGCAACCATCGCCAACATGTCGCCAGAGTACGGGGCAACCATGGGTTATTTCCCTGTAGACGATATCACTATGGGATATCTGAGAGATACGGGCAGGACTTCAGAGGCAGAAACGGCCGAAGTCCTGTTCAAGGAAACCGGGTTGTGGTATGACGAAGTCAATGAGCCTGATTATTCAGACCTGATTGTGCTGGACCTCGGTTCGGTCAAGCCTTCGGCTGCAGGGCCATTCCGGCCCCAGGACAGGATAGACCTGGAGCTCCTTCCCCGGCGTTTCGCCGAAGAACTGGAAAAGGCCGCGCCCGGTAAGGCCGGGAACAGCTACACCGTCAATATAGACGGGGTTCCCCTTCATCTTACCCACGGGGCCGTTGCCATAGCGGCCATTACCTCCTGTACGAATACCTCCAATCCCTCTGTGATGATCGGCGCGGGGCTCATTGCCCGAAAAGCCGAAAAGCTGGGCATTCGGCCTCCTTCCTGGGTGAAAACCTCACTGGCGCCAGGTTCCCGGGTCGTGGTGGACTACCTCAAGCGGGCCGGTGTGCTTGAGGCCCTTGAGTCTATCGGTTTTGGTGTGTCCGCCTTCGGCTGCACCACCTGTATTGGCAATTCCGGTCCTCTTCCCCAGGGGATGTCAGCTGCCGTAAAGGACCAGGGGCTGATAACCGCCTCGGTGTCTTCCGGCAACCGTAATTTCGAAGCGCGGATACACCAGCAGGTGCGGTTCAATTACCTGATGAGTCCCATGTACGTAGTTGCCTTCGCACTTGCAGGCCGGGTGAACATCGACATACACTCCGAGCCCCTGTGCAAGGCCCCTGACGGAAAGGATGTCTATCTAAAAGATATCTGGCCAGCCCG
>JAFGQL010000097.1 GCA_016935695.1 Spirochaetales bacterium | reverse complement strand
CGTACCGGAATTATCCCCATGATGAAAATGCGGGCATCTGGAAAATAGGTGGCAAAGGCAAGAAGAACCGCAAAAACAGCTCCTGAAGCCCCCAAAAGGACGACACCGTAAGCGCCAGTAACCACGTATATGGCGAAGGAAAAGACACCGGCAAGAACACCTGTCAATAAATAATATAAGAGGAATTCATAACTGCCCAGATGTTCCTCAAGCTGATACCCGAAGAAAAACAGCCCCAGCATGTTGTACAGGATATGGGTCAGGTTGGCGTGACAGAACATGTAGGTAACGAACTGCCAGACAAATCCCCGGCCCACAATGAGGGCGGGAATCAGCGACAGATAGTACCGGGTCGAGGGCATGAGGGTATTCACAAAGTAAATAAGAATGTTGAAGATGATAAGCCAGAGAGTCACATTGAGTCGAACATGCGGAAACTGGCGTCTCAGGATTGACTGTTTCATAGGCTTAAAGGTACGGTCTGGAAAGCCGTTGGTCAATGACCTTGTGCGAGAATAAAAACCCTCACCCCCGGAGGATATCCACCGAGGCTCTCACGTTCCCGCTCATGCCTTCGAGGTCGACCACCACATGCCATTCGTTCCTGATATGGGGTCTCAGGTCCACCTTCGGTGTCGAGGCGTAACCGCCGGTAAAACTGTAGCGTTTTTTCATTTTGTATTTCTGATAATTGAGTTCGTCCATAAGCCGGACATAGGCAGGCTGTGAAAGATTGACCTGTATGATGCTTTCGGGCCCGGCTTTTACCCGGAAGTGGATAAATTCCAAAACAAACGTCCCCTTCTGTACTTTTTCTCATTATCTGTTCTACTATAGCAGGTGAAGAGTACAAACTCGCATGAGATAAGTCAAGAAGACACGGAATATGAAACGACAGCAGGACCACTACACGCGCAAAGCACAATCCATGGGATACCCGGCCCGGTCGGTGTTCAAACTCGAGGAAATTGACCGGAAATTCTCTGTACTGGCCAAAGGGCCGGTACTGGATCTGGGTGCCGCTCCGGGTAGCTGGTCCTTGTATTGCCTTAAGCACGCAAAAGGTCCGGTATACGGTGTTGACCTTCAGGAGGTCAGCATCACCGCCCCGGGATATACCTTCATCCAGGGAGACATATTCGACCCCGGGCTGCAGGAGCGGCTCACATCGGCTGCTCCCTACACAACCATACTGTCGGATGCGGCCCCGTCAACTACCGGTAACCGTACTGTCGACACGGCCCGCTCATACCAGCTGGTGGAAAGCATCATTCATTTTTCCTTTCCCCTCCTGAGCCGGGGCGGTAACCTGGTACTGAAAGTATTCCAGGGAGGCGACGAACGGGACCTCTTTGACCTTCTTGTCCGGCGTTTTGATAAAGCCAAAATATTCAAACCCCAGGCCTCTCGGGATGAGTCCTTTGAGGTTTTTTTTGTGGCAAAGGGATACACTGGGTAATTAAGGTGCCGATGAAGAATCCCCGCCTGGCTGTGTCAGGGTCCATGCTGTTACTTTTATTGCTCCTCACTGCCTGTGCCAGTTACGGGGGAGGCCCCCTGGAAGGCGGGTTTTTCTCAGAACCGGCACCTCTGCCGCAAGAAGGAACATCCGTACAAAGACAGCTTATTGAATGCGCGAATGCCATCCGGGGCTCGAAATCCCTCAACGTCCGCGGCAGATCCTTCACTTTCGACTGCACCGGGGTAGTGCTGGCCTGTTATTATTACGCGGGGATAGACCTGACCCTTGCCTTTCCCGATTACACCGGCAACGGTGTTTCCAGGATATACAACTACCTCAAGGACAACAGACTCACCTACACGACACAGAGCCCCGAGCCGGGTGACATCATATTCTGGGATAATACCTATGACCGCAACGCCGACGGAAAGGAAAACGATCCGTTGACCCATATGGGCATGGTGGTTCATACAGACGGCGAGGGGCAAATAAGCTATATCCACGCCAATTACCGGAAGGGAATAGTGTTTGAACAGATGAACCTGACCAGGCCCGATGTTTACATGGAAGGCACCCGCATAATAAACTCCCCCATGCGGATGAAGGGGCAGAAACCCTCGCCCCGTTGGCTTTCCAGCCATCTGGTAAAAAGTTTCGGCCGCGGCTATCTGACTGAAAAGCCCTGAAACATCACGTCCCCTGCCCGCCGAGATCCTGTTCCATAAGCTCTACTACATCCTTGAATACCGATGCATTATCTTCACTCATTGCCACAAGCCGTTTATGGGCATCGATCATCATTGTCATGAGCTGTTTCTCGCTCCCCGTCTTCACGGGTACGGTGTCATAATCCATATCCTCTGCTGCAGTACCCAGAATGGTACACATCTGGTCAAACCCCAGGCTTGAAAGAACTTCATTAATCTCCTCCCGGGTAGACAGAATCATGAGAGGCGGCCTGCCCCGGGAATTGAGGAATTCAGCCAGTTTGGCAATCAGCCCCAGATTGGTGGAATCGATATAGTCCACCTGCTGAAGATCTACCAGAATGGAACCGACATCGTCGGTGACAACATCGGCAATGAACAGGTCAAACCCCACACTGGAGGTATATTTCATCCTGCCCTGCATACGAATGAACAGTTTGTCGTCTTCTTTATGGTAAAAATAACGTCCCACGCCCTTACCCCCTCTCCACCAGAAGGAAAGTGATATCATCGGTGTACTGCCTGTTTCCCTGAACACCAAGAAAACCTTCCACCTTCTCTATAGTAACCCCTTTTTGCAAAAGGCACGACACAAGCCGCTGTTTTTTTTCCGCCAATGAACCGTCCATGGCTTCGAGAATGCCGTCGGATATGCACAAAAGCTGGAAGGCTCCGGGAAGGGGAATGTTTTCCTCCTTATACGAAGCATTGCTGAACAGTCCGACAGGAGGGCCGCCCCGGGTAATGAACGCTGCCTTGCTGCCATCGGATAACAGCGGAAAGGGAAACTGCCCGCAGTTGACGCAGCGCAGGGAATGGTGTTTTTCGTTCAGAACGCCGTAAAACATGGTAAAGTACTTGCCGTATTCCTCACGCATGAGTTCACCGTTCAGATACTCAGCCATTTTAGCAGGCGAGGTAATGAATGAAGAACCGGTGTCCTGATACCGCTCCAGCTGTTTGTCTATAAAGTTTTTAACGATTACGGTCATGAAGGCCGATGAAGTGCCGTGTCCCGACACATCCAGGATATAAAAACCCGTAAGACCTTTCCCAATGGAAAAATAATCGACAAAATCCCCGCTTAAGTACATGGACGATATGAGAAACCGGTAAAAACCGTAAGGGCCTATCCTGTGGGACCGTGGGGGCAGCAGCTTGTACTGCATGGTACTGCCGGCCTTCAAATCAGCTTCTATGACGCTTTTTGAAACCTTGAGTTCCCTCACCGCCTTTTCCAGGTCCCTTGTCCGCTCCCATACCAGGTCCTCCAGGCGTTCCTTGTAGCGGGAAATAGTACACAAATCCTCATAGGAGCGGATACAGGATATGACCGATGTTTTCAGCTTCTGAGCGGTCAGTTCCGTTTTTTCCCTGTAATCGTTGATGTCATATTCCAGAATGACGGCATGTTCAGGCGCCGACCCCGGCTGACCGGTACGGATAAGGATGCGCACCATCAGATTTTTCAGATCGTCCCGGATGGCCCGTACCAGTTTGAGACCGGTGTCCTTTTCTTCCATCACCACGTCTATGAGGGCAACAGCCACATCCTGTTCGCTGGCCAGAATCGAAAGCGCTTCATCGTAGGTATACGCGCTCAGGAGGGTGACTCCGCGGCCGCGGTAGACCAGGTCGCCCAGCACCATTGCGGTAACGGTATGTACCTGAGGTTCATCATCAACAATCAGTAATTTGATATCAGACACGCGCATCCTCGAAAGCAGTCACCGGTTGTTCATCCCGGAGTTTCATGATGATGTCCACGTGATCTATGATCTGTTCAATGACGGCGGGATCGAACATTCTGCCCGATTCCTTTACAAGAAAGGCCTTCAGGGCCGGCTCGGTCCATTCCTCATCGGGATAATTTTTACCGTAGAAATCAATCACATCGGCCACGCGGATGATCCTGGCCAGGGGATGGATTTCCTCACCGGAGAGGTTTCCCGGATACCCGGTCCCGTCCCAGCTTTCATGATGCTGAAGGGCCACATCCGCAGCCACTTTCAAGGCCTTCCGGGCAGATGTACTCAAAAGGGCATGACCGATATCCGTATGACGCATAAAAGTCCGATGGTCCTCAGGAGAAAGGGGAAACGGCTTCTGGAGCATCTCATCGGACAAACCAACCAGGCCGATGTCGTGAAAAGACGACGCATATCGCAAAAGCTCAGAGTCACGGTCAGGCAGCTCAAGGAGAAATCCTATGTAATTGGAGATATGGTACACCCGCCGTACGTGCCCCCGGTTAAAGCTAAGCCGCGTCTCGATAACCTGCCAGAGCTTGTCGAGGATTTCCTGCCGGGTGTCTCTGATCTCCTTGTTCAGCTGATAACTGTCAAAGGCGACCGAAACATGGACGGAAAACAGGGTGATGATGTCCAGGTTGACAGCAGGCAGGGGCCCGTCGCCTTTCAACAGCATGATCCCTTCCCGTTCATTGTGAGTGACAAAATAGGTGGCAATACACCTGCCCCGGAGGATACTCCGCTTCTGAGCGGCAACCTCTTCGATGATGAGCTGTTCCTCTTCGGTAAAATCACGGGGATATTCCTTTTTGCCCCCGCCCTCGAAGTCCCCCACGCTGCCCAGGACGAATATGCCTTTACGGTTTTTTTCCAGAGAGACACCGGAGAACCTGCGCTGCGACAGATCGCTGTGTACCCGCAGAAGATCGTTAAACTGGTTCAGGATGTTTTTGGAAAGCCGGTTAAGGGTATACACCTCAAACAGCTGTGACGTCCCCCGGATGATCTTTTCCAGATCAGCCTTGTTTTTTTCTATTTCCGAAACCTGTTCGTAGGAACGCAGGGAAGAAATGACAACCGTGGTCAGCTTTCTGGCGGTCAGTTCGGTCTTTTCCTTGTAATCATTGATGTCATAGGCTCTGATGACCTCCATCTGGGGAGCCTGCCCCGGCTGGCCCGTACGGAGGATGATGCGCAGGGCGGTCATCTTTGCTTCTTCCCGGATCCATTTGGCAAGCTCTAGGCCAGCCGACTCGCTTTCCATTACCACATCCAGCAGGACCACAGCGATATCCGGCTCGGTGGAAAGAATGTCCCTGGCCTCGTCCGCGGAAAAAGCATGGAGACAGCTGATGGGAAGACCGCGGTACTGGAGACTGTCCAGAACGAGTTCGGTTACCTGGTGTATTTCCCGTTCATCATCGACAATAAGAATGTTCCAGTATTCCCTCCCGGTCATTCCTGGGACCTCCCGGTCTTCAGGACGCTTCGTACCATGAGGGCCAGGTCCTGCATGGTATAGGGCTTCTGCAGGAACCCGCACATCCCCATATCCCGGGCTTCCTGGATTTTTCCTTCGTCCTTGTATCCCGAGGAAATGAGGGCCTTCACCTGGGGATCAAAGGATTGCAGTTTCCGGAACACATCCACCCCTGACATGGACGGCATCTGGTAATCAAGGATCACCAGATCGATCCGGTCCCGGTTGGCGGTGTATTTCTGTATGACATCCTCTCCGTCTACGGCAGTGATGACATTATAGCCGACCTTTGTCAGAATTTTTTTGCCGATGTTCAGCATGAGAATTTCATCATCGCATAACAGGACCGTACCGCTGCCCGTGGGTATACTGACGGTATCTTCCTTTTGCGCGGGGGCTTCACTGGCCTCATACACAGGGAACTCCAATGTGAACTCGGTCCCTGCTCCCTGTTCGGTCTGAACATCAATGGTGCCCCGGCAGAAAGACACAATCTTGTGTACAATGGCCAGCCCCAGTCCCGTTCCGTCGCCGTGGGGCTTTGTTGAATAAAAGGGATCGAATATTTTCTCTATGTCCGCCTCGGGAATACCCACCCCCGAATCCTTGACGGAAACCCGGTACACCGGAACACCGCCGCGGCTGTCATGTACCAGTTTGAGCACAAGCTCGCCGCCCCAGGTCTCCGTTTCAGGCCTCATGATCGTCATCGCGTGATAACCGTTAATAGAGAGATTGAGGAGCACCTGCTCAAGCTGGGATGCGTCTCCCAGAATGAAGGCGTGTTCAAGGCTGGACAGAAAACGTATTTTCACCCGCTTGTCAAATGACGAGGTACAGACCTTTTGCACATTGGCAAGAATTTTTGCCAGGTCTACCTGCTCCTGCTTGAGCTCCTCCTTCTTGGTGAGACTCAAAAGCTGTTTGACCATGCCGCTGGCGCGCTCTGTAGAGTGCCTGATCGTGGACAGGTAGGTATCGTATTCGCTGTTATGCCGCTCTTTGTGGGCTTCCTTTTCGTAGTCAATCAGGGAAATGGAACCGAGGATACCGCCCAGAGCGTTGTTCACGTCGTGGGCAAGGCCGGCCGCGAGCGAGCCCAGGGCTTCCAGTTTCTGGCTGCGGCGCAGCTGTTCTTCCATGCGCTGTTTTTCCGTAATGTCGGAAAGAAGCAAAATCGCGCCGCCGGGGGCCTGGGTAATCAGAGGGTACACCGTAAGGCTGTACACTGAATCTTTCCTGTCCCTGAAAAAAGCCTCGGCGGGTGCCGCGTTTCCCGGGTCCTCTATGGCCCGCGACAAAGCCTGATCGAACTGCGCCAGGCGGGGGACAATGTCGAATAAAGGCCTTCCGATGGCCTGGTCGTAACTGCAGGAAAAAAACCGTTCGGCGAAGGGGTTCCATTCGGTAATTTTTTTTCCGGCATCCACCACAATGAGGGCCGATGAAATTGAACGTATGACCGACTTGAGGAAATGACCGGTCTGGATAAGGCTGCGCTTGTGACGCTCCAGCTCCAGAAGATCCCGATATGAACGGAGGGCAGTGATAATTGAGGTGATCAGCTTCTGGGAGGTGAGTTCCGTTTTTTCCTTGTAATCGTTGATATCGTAGTCAATGATGACCTTGCTCTCCGGAGCCATCCCCGGTTGACCGGTCCGCAGAATGATGCGCACAAGACGGTTACCTACATCCTCCCGGATATGCCGGACCAAATCCAGACCGGAGGTCTGGGTGTCTATAACCACATCAAGAATTATCAGGGCAATATCCGGATCGGCGGTAAGGGCAGACACCACGTCCTTTTCCCGGTATGCGGAAAGAAGGTTGACCCGCCGACCGTCGAACTCAATCTCTTCCAACACCATACGTGTAACAATGTGGACTTCGGGGTCGTCGTCAACAATGAGAATTTTCCACTGCTGTCCATCTACCGGCAATTCCTGTCGAGTCACTCCCACACCTTCGGCGTTTCCCTGCCCGCGGATACGCTCCTTGCTGTATAAAGCATAGTTTGATCCCCGGTGTATGTCAAACCGCAGAAATCTGGCGGCTGTATGGATTTCAGGGGCTGCCGATCTTCAGGGTGTAACTTTCATCGGCCAGGGTGAATATCTGCTCCAGCTCCGGCGTGATATAGACCTCTTTGTCCTTGGTGATGATAACTGCCTCTGTGTCCTCCAGGGATTCAATGACTTCGAGCCCCTTTTTCAGACCCAGAATGAAGATCATGGTAGACAGTGCGTCGCCCCGGATGCTTTCTCCGGTTACGATGGTCGCGCTTTGAATGTCGGTTTCGGCTGGATACCCGGTTCCCGGATCAAGGATATGGTGGTACCGCGTACCGTCCTGAATGAAAAAGCGTTCGTAGGGGCCTGAGGTGACAGCGGTACGGTCAATGAGGGAAAGAACGCCCACATACCTTCCCCGCTGCAGGGACGGGTCCTGAATGCCTATCTTCCAGGGGCTGCCGTCAGGTTTGGTACCGATAGTGAGGATGTTCCCGCCGAAATCCAGAAGGGCGCTCCCCACGCCGGCCTCTGAAAGAAGATCCCGGGCCACATCTGCAGCGTATCCTTTGGCTATACCGCCAAGGTCTATGCCCATCCCTTCTTTCGGAAGGAAAATCCGCTTACCGTCAATCTCCACAAGGGAGTAATCGATCAGTGACGTGCGTGCCTCTATGTCTTCCCGGCCGGGGACAACGGGCTGCTCCTTTTTACCGATACCCCACAGTTCAACAAGGGGTCCAATGGTGATATCGAAACTGCCGGGTGCGAGGGAACTGAACTGCAACGCGGTTTGCACCACCTGCAGAGTGTCCGCGGAAACTTCCACAGAATGGCGACCTGCGGAAAGATTGACGAGGCGGATCTCACTCCGGTCTCCGTCTACTTTCATCCGTTCCTCGATGTCCTTGAGAGCAGCAAATACGGTGTCGTAGAGCTTTTCATCTGCGCCGTAGGCCGAAACAGTACACACAGTACCCAGTACATAGCCCTGTCTGGAGGTTCTTTCCTGTACAGGTGCACAGGACCACAGAATTCCCAAAATACACAGGAGACTAAGAGGCCGCATCATTTCCCGGAAGATCCCTTTTTTGCCGGGGTTCCCTTTTTACCGCCGGCTTTTCCGGACGGTGCTGACGGTGATTTCGAGGCTGCGGTTTTTTTTGGCGCGGAGGTCCCGGATGCAGCCTTTTTGCCGGAGGTTTTCGCGGTACGGCCGCCTGATTCGGACACCCACCTGCCGTTCCGGTAAAGGGCCTTCCAGCCCGTCGCCTTCCCGTCCTTTTCGGTCATGACATACTGCTCCTTGTCCTTGCGGGAAAACCGGATCTGTGCCCTGTTCCCGTCGGGATCCTTGACGGGAGCGCTAAACAGAAACAGGTATTTGGGATCGATCTCGTCCTTGTGGGGAAGGATCTCATCCACAAAGGGAGCCCGTGTTTCCCGGTTTTTCGGAAACTGGCTCGCGGCTAAAAAGAGCCCCGAGGCGCCGTCGCGCAGCAGGTAGAAATCATCCACCTTCTGGCATTTGATTTCGGGCATCGGGACGGGGTCCATCTTGGGCGGCGCCGCCTCACCGTTTCGCAGCAGCTTTCTGGTATTTTTACAGGTCTCGGAGGTACAGCCGAAATACTTGCCGAAACGGCCGGATTTCAGCTGCATTTCTGCACCGCATTTGTCACATTCTATCACCGGGCCGTCGTATCCCTTTATTTTGAACTTGCCCCTTTCAATTTCATAGCCGGGACAGTCTGGATTATTACCGCAGATATGGAGTTTGCGTTCTTCGTCCAGCAGATAGGAATCCATGGCAGTACCGCACAGGGAACAGCGGTGCCGTTTCGCAAACGCGGCGGACAGCTCCTCTTCCAGGTCTGCTCCCTCAACATGCTCCACCTCGTCGCCGGGTATCAGATTCATAGTCGTTTTGCAGCGTTCCTTCGGCGGAAGGTTGTATCCCGAACAGCCGAGGAATACACCGGTGCTGCCGTTGCGTATCTGCATGTGGCGGCCGCAGGACGGGCAGGCTATTTCGGTATCTGTAGGGTCGTTCGGCCGCATGCCCGCCTTGTCATCATAGGCTTTGGCGAGGGTAGAGGAAAAATCGCGGTAAAAGAGGTCCAGTACTTTTTTCCAGTCCAGCTTTCCGTCAGCGATACCGTCAAGGGTTGCCTCCATCTCCGCAGTGAACCCGTAATCCATCAGATCGGCAAAATTCTCCACAAGACGCTCAACAACAATGCCGCCGATCTTCTGGGCGTAGAAGCGGCGGTTCTTTAATATGACATACCCCCGGTCCTGGATCGTCGAGATAATGGACGCGTAGGTAGACGGTCTCCCGATCCCCTGCTTTTCCAGCTCACGAACGAGGGAAGCTTCGGTATAGCGGGGTGCCGGTTTGGTAAAATGCTGGGACGGATCGAGTTTCCCAAGTGACAGAACATCGCCGGTCGCAAGGTCGGGAAGGACCTGGTCCTCTTCTCCCTTGCCCGCCGGGGGAAGTACTTTCATGTAGCCGTCAAAGGTCACCACACGGCCTCTGGCTTTCAGCTGGTAAATTCCGGCGTTCACCGTCAATGATGTGCTTAAAAACCTTGCGCTGTTCATCTGACAGGCAACAAACCGCCGCCAGATGAGGTCGTACAGACGTACACCGTCAGGGTCAACACCGGAAAGATCCCCGGAACGCACCATCACATTCGACGGACGAATGGCCTCATGGGCCTCCTGTGCCCCTTCTTTGGAGGCGTAGAGAACCGCATCGGCAGGAAGATAGGAACTCCCGTAACTGTCGGTAATGAATGTCCGCACAGAAGAAACGGCTTCCGCGCTCAAGTTTGTGGAGTCGGTACGCATATAGGTGATGTACCCGGCTTCGTACAGCCGCTGGGCCAGTACCATGGTTTTTTTAACACCGAACCCCAGCCGGGTGCTCGCCGTCTGCTGCAGGGTCGATGTGATAAAGGGGGCCTTTGGCTTGCTGGTAGTCGGTTTGTCTTCCCGGGCGGAAAGAACATACCGGGCTTTTTGCAAGGCAGCAAGGGCCTTGTCTGTCTCCGCCTTGCTGCCGGGCCTGAAAGTTTCCTCTCCTGCTTTGACAACCTGCATGCGGAGGCCTTCCTTGCCTTTGGCAAGATCAGCGTAAATTTCCCAATATTCTTCCGGAACAAAGGAATGAATTTCCCGTTCCCTTTCAACCACAAGGCGTACCGCGACTGACTGAACCCTTCCCGCGGAAAGGCCTCTGGCGATTTTGGCCCATAAAAGGGGCGACACCATGAAGCCGACTATCCTGTCCAAAAAGCGGCGGGTCTGCTGTGCATTGACACGGCTCATATTTACCTCGCCGGGTTCTTTGAAGGCCTCGGTTATGGCGTTTTTAGTGATTTCGTTAAAGACAACCCGGCGGTATTTCTTTGCGCTGCCGCCGATGGTATCCATCAGATGCCAGGCAATCGCCTCTCCTTCGCGGTCCAAGTCAGTGGCCAGATAAATGAGGTCCGCCTTGGCCGCGGCTTCCTTCAATTCCTTTATGACCTTTGTTTTGTTCGGCAGTATCTGATAATTCGCCTTCCACCCGGCGTCGGGGTCTATGCCCATGCGGCGGACAAGCTGTTCCCTGGCTTTTTGTTCACGGTGGATTTTTTTCTGTTCGGGGTCCATCTTCCGGGTCAGGGCAGCCTGACGGGCCCGCTCCTTGGGATCCACGGCAGTACCGCCCCCGTCCCTCGAACTTACCGGGAGATCCCGGATATGCCCCACACTGGATTTTACAAGGTAATCCCTGCCGAGGTATTTATTGATTGTTTTTGCCTTCGCCGGTGACTCGACGATTACCAATGATTTTGCCATAACCGCTACATCCAATTCATTTGCTCTTTCTTTTTGGAAACCGAGTACAATAATCCGCATAATATACGGATATTGTCAAGGAACCCTCCCCGGCGGACATCTACACCACACAGCCCATCATAAAAAAAACGTCCGGAAATACTTCCGGACGCCGTACAGGGTTTTATATACCTGCCCTTTTTTAACGCTTTGCGTTTTTCAGTGCCTCGTTTACGAGACTGTAGAATTCTTCAAGACCGATGGTCGCACCGGAAATAGCGTCGGGTTGGGAAGGATCCTGGGTGTTGATGAAATAATCCTCAACAACACGCGCCTGTTCCCACCACGGTGCCTGGGCTCCGCCTTTTTCCACCATACCGTATTCACCGTCCTTGGACGCAGCCTGTTTGTTTTTTGCGCCTTCAGCTTCCGCGTAGGCATCCCAGTTTGCCGCTACCACATAGCCGGAGACAACAGTCAGATCGACAAAGTACTTGTAGCCGTGGCCGAACTCAGGCTGTTCTGCGTGATACGTGCCGTCTTTGTAGGGTCCATAGCCTGAAGGGCCGGCAGCCAGCGCCTTGTTCACCAGTTCGTAGAATTCGTTGTAATGAATGGAGGCACCGGAAATCGCGTCGGGCATTGCGGTAGACTGGGTTTTAAGGAAATGATCCTCTACCAGTTTCGACTGGACGTGCCAGTCAGCCTTGGCCCCGCCTTTTTCCACCATGGGGTACCTGCCGGCCTTGGAGACCGAAATTTTATCCATTCCCGCATCGACATTCGCGCCGTTCCACGAGGCGGATGCAACACTTCCATTTTTTACTTCGAGGGTGACCATGTACTTCCAGCCGGATTCAGCGAAGGTTTCCTGCTGGGCGAAATACACGCCGTCTTTGTACGAGGGAGCTTTTTCTCCCGAACAGGCGGACAGTACCGCGAGCAGTACAAGGGCAAACGCCAGAATCTGTTTCTTCATATACATCCTCCAATGTAATCTATTATCCTAGATTGTTATGAGTTTCAGCAAAGAAATCAAGTAATACCGACTATATTTGTCAAAATTATCCGGTCATGGCAGGGATACGTCCCAGGGATTACCGCCTTCTTTGAGTACTTCTGTGTAGAGCGCTATCAGGGCCGGAATCGACCCCGCCTTTTCATACACCCGTTCTATACGGTTGTCGGGCTCATCGTATATGGCGTACAGGGACACAAACGCGTTGTTCACCTCGAAGGACAGGTCCCATTCTTCCTTGAATTCGGACAACAGGCGGGCCTTTTCCGCGCGCATTTCATCGGTGCCTGTACCGCTTTGATACAGCCGGTCCAGACGGCTGTCCAGGTCAAATACCGCCTTTGGAAACTCTTTCCACCCTTTGTTTTGTTCATCTGTCTGAGCAAGCACATCACTTCTTCCCGTACGGACAAGGTACTGGCGGGCCCCTTCTGTGCCGACGAAGGTGGCGAGCTTTTCATTGAAATCCGGATATTTCTTGAAAAAGACCGTAGCATGGGTTTCTTCGTGAATGATAAGGTCGGCGATCTTCTGTACCGGATAACCGCTCATGAAGGAAAAAAGGGGATCCTTAAAAAATCCCAGGCTCGAAAACGCGTCGACAGGCCGGATAAACACATCCAGCCCCTTCTTTTTGAGCTTACCGGCAAAAGCCCGCGCGGCATCGGTATCGTAGTACCCCCGGTAAGGAAGTTTTCCCAGGATGGGATACCAGAACATGTAAGGATCGGTGGAAAACTCAGGCGCCGCCTGAATAACCGCCGCCAGATAATCAGTGTCCACAGCCACATAACCGGTGTAATTCTTCCCGGAAATGAGACCTAGTTCTTCCACGGCAAAGGTCTTGATATTCTGTACCTCCACAAGGAACGCCCGGGTATCAGGAGGAAGATCTTCCTGTGCCAGAAGCTCCTTGACAGGCACCGCCTGCAGCCGGTGGGACAGATAGGGTCCGGCCTGCTGTACCACATAGCAGGAGGTACTCAGGAGTGACCACAGGATGAACGGCAGGGTCATAAAAAAAACCGGCCGCCTGAGGAATATCATTGGGCTGCGCTCTTTACGGTGAGGCGGCGTACAAGGGACAGGAGAAACGCGGCCGCGATGGTAGATACGGCGACTGACAACAGCCCCCAGCCGGTCCGGAGGAAATCCTGGAACCAGGCTACGTGCAGGGCGATCATAAGCATGAGCGCTCCGCTTGCGAGTTTCAGAACCCTGCCCTTTGATTCATCCATAAATTGCCGCCGCAAGGTGATGACCGCCGCGGCGAGGACAATGATCTCGTCCAGCAGATACACAGCCAGGTACTCGGCAAGATACACCCAGAACACCGCCGCGGAGATATTGTGGCCGCTCAATACCTGGGCCCAGAGAACGGGAAAACCCGCGGTACAGGGAAGCTCGATCAGGGCTGCGGAAACCGCGAGTACTGCCGAACCGGCGGCAAGCGGAATGAGCCCCCGGGAGGGATTCAGGTTTCTTTTCAGCAGTCCTATGAATGCGCTCTGCCCCTTCTGCCCTATAGTGAAACTCATTCCCTGTTTCCAGAAGAAATAATCCTTAATATTCACCGCAGCGAAAAAAGCGATAAACACAATCAAGAGAACCTTGAAAAGACCGGAAAACCGGAGGATGGAAACCACTTTCACCGCGCCGAAGAGGAAACCGCCGTACACAAGGCTGGTCATGACCAGGAAAATGGAGCCGATAAGAAGAACCCGCATCCGCCGGCCTCCGTGAAGGGACATTCCCAGAACCAGGGAAAGGACCCAGAGGGAACAGGGGTTGAACCCGTCTACAAATGCGATGAGAGCGGTGGATCCCGCCAGGGACAATTCGCCAAGACGGATATCTCCGATGAGAGGCAGGCGGATGAGGTCTTCCCTGGGGGCTGAAACCGTTGAGACATCGTCAATTTCCCCTGACAGGAGCCGGCCCATACGGTCTTCATAGGGTTTTACCCGGTAGGAAGAGACAATAAATGAAATTTCTTCCAGGATCTGGGCACGGGCCCCCATATAGTAGTAATCCCCAACCAGCACCAAAGGAACCGCGGGGGACCGGATGGACAGAGCATCGGTGACGTTTTCATATAGCCGGGCGGTTTCCCGGTCATCGGAAATATTGTAGCGGGTCACGGTCAGTTCAGGAAAATCCTTAGTCAGGGTTTCCAGGAACTTGTCCATCTGGGCGCAGTTCAGACATCCTGTCTGTTTGAAATAATACAGATTGATTTCCTCGGACCACAGAACAGTCATCCCTGCAAAGAAAAAAACAAAACCTAACAGCCAGAGGTTTTTTTTCATATTAACCCTGTTCCGTCATGCGGTAGCAGGCCGCAATTTCACCGAAATAAAAGGTGTGGTAATCCTCGTCGGTATAGTATTTTTCCAGCTCCGGGCTTATGCCGCCCGGCTCCATAGCGCATTTGTTCATGATGCGGCATTCGTAATGCCAGCCGGGAATATCCAGTACCGGAACCTGTGTTACCTGCCCCGGCCGGGCTGGAATACCCAGCGCCATGAGTTTATCGCCTTCCCTGCCCGACCTCGATCCCGCGAAAGAGAGTGCTGCGGGCAGGTCTGGATCGGGAATAGAGAGGGTAAATTCCCGTGCAGTGTCTATGAGTTCAAAGGTATAGCGGGACCTGCGTACCATGACCGTCAAAACCGGACGTGTCCACATAAACCCGATGTTCCACCAGCTGACGGTCATGGTATTCACCCTGCCGCCGGCCTCTGTGGTCAAAAACCCGCCGTTTTTAGAGAGTTTCTTGTGTACTTTATGAGCTGTTTCCATAACATCAGCCTGTTCGATCTTCACCCTTTACCTCCCCGGGGATTCTTGCGTATAGTCATTCGTACAGTAGTAGTAAAATGTCCATACCGGAAGGTTATAGTAAAAAAAAGATGCGGGGTTGACAATGGCTCAAGGGACATATCAGCAGGAAGAACAGGAAAGCGACCTGTTATCAGTGGGTATTCAGGCAGCATTCGGCGCGGGCATCGGTGTGACGGAGCGCTCGGCTTCAGGCGGCGGGTGCATAAACCAGTGCAGCCGCGTCTGCCTTTCCGACGGAACAACAGTATTCGTGAAGGAAAATACATCGGCCAT
>JAFGQL010000096.1 GCA_016935695.1 Spirochaetales bacterium | reverse complement strand
TCGACGGTTCTGGGTGCTGTATCGGTCGTTTCAGTCAGCTTGGCTTCTATCCTGGATCCCCGCTGGGAGACTGCGGTTCCTTTGGCAATTACCGTGTCTCCAGTGGATGCTATGCGTTTGATGATCAGTACGGTGCCCGGGGCTATATCGCCGCTTATGAGACTTTCAACATAAAACCGGTCACCGGAGACGTTGGAAATGCTGCCGATAAATACTTCGGAAGATGACCGCGACGACACACGCCGTTTTAGAGTGTCTGCGGCAAGATCCTGTATGCGGAGAACTGCTTCCCTAAACCGTGTTTCTGTCGCCATAGGTGTATCAAGCGGTGTTTTTGAGAAATCTGTTGCTGCATCCTTTTCCAGGTACGCAGCAGCCCGGATGACGTCCGCCAGGGCGGATTCCCGCCCCAAACGTATGCCTGTTTCTTTTTCTCTGGCAGCGAGATAGTCCTCAATTCTGGTGTGGATGCCTCCCAGTCCCGGGAAAGCCTTCTCAACCGCTTCTTCACGGTAAAACCGTGTAAGGAGTGTTGTTGCTTCCGGCAGTTTGTCGGAGGCAATAAGTTCGTTGAGCCGTTCCTGGTAACCGTTATATAAAAGGGCGAGGGCAGTGTAGCGCTCATCGCCGCTGCGTGATGTCACGAAATTCACTAGCTCAAGGACCGCGGCATCAAGGTCTTTTTGAATTTGCTGTTTTTCCTTCTGAAGCAGGTCAGCGTGTTCCTGCAAAGCAGAGCGTTCTGCAGAAAGTGCGGCAAGTTCATTTTCATACCGGTTTGTCAGTGTTTCCAGCTCGGATGAAAGGCGTGTGTTTTCTGCCTGCTGCGCAGAGATGTCCGCGGAAGATCCTTGCTGCATTGCCTTCTGCATTTCCAGTTCCGCCTTCAATTCCTCTATCTGTTGTTCGTAAGCCATGACAGCCGCTTCATCCAGTACGGGTATCTCAGCTGCACCAGTGTCTGATACTTCAGCAGTATCCGTGATTTCCACCGCCGTATCGGTATCTCCGGCGGCTGCTGTCGACGGTGCTTCCTCCAGCGCCAGTGTAAGGGATTCAATTTCCTTTTGAGCGTTTTCAAGCGCCGTCTCGAGGGCCGCAATGTTTTCCAGAGCGGCGGTCAGGGCTTCTCCGCCTTCAGGGTCCACCGTACCGAGGGCGCCTTCCAATTCCTGGATTTTTGCCAGGTACTCCTCTTCTTTGCTGCGGAATTCAGCTTCCTTGACGCTGAAATCATCCAGAAGACCCTGTTCCTGGGCTGCAAGGCGCTGTTCATAGCTGGCGGCAAGATCCTTTCTTTCTGCCTCGAGTTTTTGGGCGAGTTCCTCCGCCATGGCTGTCTTGTTTTCTGTAGTCTGTGTTTCAGAAAAAGTGGCCATGCTTTTTGAATAGGCATCAATGGCGCTGCGTATTCCTGCCTGTTCGGTTTCGCCCGGTCCGAACGCAGCTGCCGCCCCTGCGTATCCCTGCAGGGCCCTCTCCATGTCACCTGCGTTCTCGAACTGCCGGGCTTCTGCAAGAATATTTCTGGATATCAATGATCGCCGGTCAGTCTCTATGGCACGTAAGGATGTGACGGCCTTTTTCAGTTCCGGTACTGTATCTAACGCCCTTATATACAGCTTTTCCGCGTCAACGGCATTGCCCTTCTCTGAGGCGTCCTCAGCCTGGGCTATGAAGCTTCGGGCACGGAAAAGCTGTTCTGCCGCCTCTACAAGCCCTGATGGTGTTTCCGGCTCGGCACTCGTCGCCAATTTGATTTCCTGTTCCAGAGTATCCAGGATGAAGGTTTCAATCGGTATTCTTTTTGCAATCCGTGGAAGAGTGTTAATTTTGGGATCGTCAAGGATTGCACGCAGGCTTGTGATGGCGGAAAGGGCCTCGGGGAATTCCTCTGCCCGCATCCGTGAAATAACTCTGTCGTAAGCAGCCAGAATCTGGTCGGTTACCAGGTTCTCTGTCTCCTGCTGTTGTGAAATTTCCGATAATTTTCTAAAGGCGTCCTCTGACTGTGCCAGAAGGGACTGGCGCTCCTCTTCAAACTGAGCGGACAGGGCCGCCTGTCTGGCCTGTGTTTCTTCTTCAATGCGGACTTTTTCCTCGTTCGCCTGCCTGAGAATATCCTCGGTGAGCTGACGGGCCCGGATGAGTTCAGCCTCTTTTTCCTTGATGCTCGCAGCGGCCTGCGTTTTAAATGCTTCAAGCTCTGCGCTTATGGTCTGGGACCTCTGGGCTTCGAGCTGTGAAAGTTCACGCTCAATGTCCTGGGAACTCCGCCCCTGTGCAAGAAGCCGCTTGCGTTCTTCTTCCAGTTCCGCGGCCAGCTGGTTTCTCAAGGCCGCCTCGCGTTCGCTGATGGTGGCCTCCATGGTCTCTTTTAAATTCCTGCTCTCAAGGTCCAGCCGGAACAGTTCATCCTGAATGGTTGATATCTCCTGCTCTTTGGATGCAAGAGCCTGTGCCGCATCTTTCTTGAGCTCCTCCAGAAGTTTACCTTCTGCGGACATATAGGACATTGATTCAAGGTTCAGATCTGCTTTTGTATTTTCAAACAGGAAAGTTGAAACGAAGAACACCGCGGCAACGGAAGCAATTGCAAACAGGTTGATGAGCACGGGAAAGACGGATCCGTTTTTTAAGGGGCTTATAGAATACATTTCCGTAGAAACAGATATCCGGCTGTCCGTCACTACTTTTTCAATGTCTTTGAGTATTTCTTCCCTGTCTTCATCGCTCAGGCTGAGGTTTTCGCTCATTTCATCCAGGCTCAGGGTTCCGGAATCCTGATCTGTTCCTTGCATGACGCGGTTTTCTATGTCGATGGTTTCAACCTGCATATCCAGATCGTCGCTTGTGCTCACCTGCTTCTCCCGAACGTTTTCCCATATCTTTATCGGTAAAAGGTGCCATAATCTTGTGCTGTACCCAACTATAATGAACGGATCACGCGGTTTCCAGTCATTCCTCACACGTTCTTACCTTTCTCCTGGTACAGAAACCCTCTAGTTTTTGATGTTGAGAGCTTCCCTTAAGAAAGAAGAAGTTTTTTCCGATGTTCAAAGAGTGACAATACGATCCAAGATACTGCTCATTGTTATTCCTCTCATAAGCTCTGCCCTCATCATTTCCGCCACTATCAACTCGTTTTCAGCCCGGAGCGGCATGACGCGGATCGCAATGTCTGCCCTCGGGTTTAAGGCCCAGGAACTGAATAAATATATGGAAAGCCAGTGGAACCTTCTTGTTACCAATGAGCTTCACGAAGACCCGGAATATGTCGGTGTTGCAAAAAACGCTATCACCTCCTATGCGGATACCATCATCCGTACCGACGGAGAGGTGATTTTTGCGGTAGAAACCGCTGACTACCAGATTGCGATGGCCACCAGCGATATCGCCCTGAGTGAAGAAGAAAGAGACACACTCAAAGATCTCTTTCTGTCGGAGACCGCGGGATGGATAGAGCTTTCCGCAGGAGGGACGCCCCGGGTGGGGAACGCGTTTTTCTTTGAGCCCTTCGGCTGGTATGTTGTGGTTTCGGAGGAGACATCCAGGTTTTATCAGGCAATCACAGAAATTACCGTACGGAGCGCCATTGTTCTTGGTATTTCTCTTTTGATGACCCTGGTCCTGATTCTCATGTTTTCCAATTATCTATCAGGGCCCATTACCCGTGTCGCCGCGACAATGAAACGGGTCATAAGCGACAATGATCTATCGGCACGGGTTGAGGTGGAGTTCCGGGATGAAATCGGCGAGCTTGCCCATACATTTAACATAATGTTGAACGAACTGCAAAAGGCGTATAACCAGATAAAGGGTTATGCCTTTCAGGCAGTCCTGGCCCAGCGTAACGAAAGAAAAGTGCGAAACATTTTCCAGAAATATGTACCCAAGGATGTAATCGATACCCTGTTCGCCAACCCGGAATCAATGCTTACCGGAGAGAACCGTGTCCTGGCCATCCTTTTTTCTGACATACGTTCATTTACCACTATTTCAGAAGGTTATATGCCCGATGAGCTGGTGAACAATCTGAACAAGTACTTTGAACTCATGGTTGATATCATTATGGACCACGGGGGAGTAATCGATAAGTATATCGGTGATGCAATCATGGCTTTCTTCGGGGCTCCCGTGAAACATAAAAACGATGCCCTGAATGCTGTGGCTACAGCCCTGAAAATGCAGAACACTCTGCGGAAATTCAATGCGGAACTTGAAGCGGGGGGAAAGCCAAAATTCATTACCGGTATCGGGATTAATTACGGAGTGGTCACTGTAGGCAACATAGGTTCACAAAAAAAGATGGATTACACTGTCATTGGCGATATGGTGAACAGAGGAAGCCGGCTCGAAGGGCTCACCAAATATTACCGACAGGACATCATTTTTTCTGAAAGCGTTTTCAGGAAAGTCCAGGACACCTTTCCCTGTCGTTTTGTCGATACCGTACAGGTAAAAGGCAAAACACTGGGAGAAAAAATCTACACCGCCTATGAAAGCGCGGGAGAGAATATGCAGAACGCGTTGAAAATTCACCACGCGGCAATGAACTGTTTCTATGAACGGGATTTTAAAAAAGCCAGGCAGTATTTTCAGGCGGTGTTAAAGCTGCTGCCGGATGATTTTCTTGCCGCGGAGTTCATTCAGCGCTGCGACACATACATTGCAACTCCGCCGCCTTCCGACTGGAACGGTACCGAAGTCATGAAAACAAAATAGAATATCAGGTGTACCTTCATGCAAAGCCTGTTTTTTAGGGGATTTCCTCTATGAATTGCCTTGTCAGAAGAAAGTGAAGGGGAGAAATTCGCACAGATTAATGGACAATCATCCGATTCGGGTGTAGTATAATGTCTCTATCTTACCAACAAAAGGGAGAGTATATGAAAAGGATACTTATTGTAGTTGCCGTTCTGCTCACCGGCTTTTTTCTGTTCGCGGAAGGCCAGGGAGAAGGGGGTGCAACAGCCGCGGCTGCGGACAAACTTGACATGAAAGGCCGTGTGCTCAAATACATAGCGTGGTGGAACCCCGCACCGGATCAGGAGTTGTGGAAGCTGAAAGTGGCGCACCTCGAAAAGAAATACAATTTCAAACTGGACAACATCAACAGCGGCGGATGGCAGTCCCATCATGACGACCTGGTTGCAAGTATCACTGCAGGCGCCCCCATCGGTGAATATGTGTATGTCGATCAGAGCTTTTTTGCCGGCTGGGTTTCGGAAAAGCTGCTTCTGCCCGTAGAAGACTACGGTATCGATTACAGCCAGCCTTACTACCATCAACAAAAGCGTGAAGGTTTTACCTTCCTTGGCCATGAGTACAGCATCAAAGACCAGTTCATCGAGCCTTCTACCGGCTGGTGGTTCAACAAAAGCATGCTGGAACGCGAAGGTCTTGAAAGTGTGTACGAGCTCCAGAGCCAGGGAAAATGGACATGGGATAAAATGCTCGAAATGGCAAAGGCATGTACGAAAGACCTCGACGGAAACGGAACCATCGATCAGTGGGGTTTTGGTGAAGATCCTCTCCACGTCGCTGCCCTGGCGTTCATCGCAAGTAACGGCGGGAATATTGTTTCCGACGGTAAATATGTCATGAACAGCCCTCAGGTACTGGAAGCGCTTCAGTTTTACCAGGACCTGAATCTCAAGCACAAGGTTGTGGCCATGCGGCCGGAAGAATCTGAATGGAACTGGGCTTATTATCAGTTCGGCCAGGGTAAAATCGCCTTCCTGCCGTTCCATTTCTGGGCATCAGACAGCCAGTTCGGTTCTCCTGAAGATGAACTGGGCTGGGCATTGTTCCCCGCCGGGCCCAAAGGTGAAGCAACATCCGGGTATTATCCGAACAACACCGTCGTCCTGCCCGCCGGTACCAAGGAACCACAGAAAGTCCTGTACATCTGGGACCAGATATGGAAACCGGATCCCCAGTTCACCGACCCTGATGCAGATCCTTTCAGTTATCTGTACAGCAAATTCTATGACCTTGAAAGCGTGGAAGAAACACAGTACATGATGAGTGTCGGCGGAAGGTTCGTTCCCTTTACCCATGAAATCTTCGGTTTCAAATCGGCATGGGAAGGAATCCCCGGAGAAATACTTAAAGGTGAAAAGACACCCCAGGTTGCCCTGGAAGAAGTCAGCCCTGTATTTCAGGCAAAACTCAAGGAACTGCTGGGACAGTAAAGACGTCTAATCAGTTAGTATATAAGAAACCGCAGACCGTAACTGGTTTGCGGTTTTTTTATACCCTCTTAATTCAACAGGGTATGAATGACATCCTGTCATGTTGCGCTCACCGGTTCGCGCCGCCGCTTCGTATCGAGTCCT
>JAFGQL010000095.1 GCA_016935695.1 Spirochaetales bacterium | reverse complement strand
CTGCGGAGATTCAGGACAATCGAGTTTCCCCTGTTGAAAAAGGCCCTCATCGCCGCGGCGGCCTTTTCCTTTGCCATTTCCATGGGAGAAATCAACGCAAGCCTCATGCTGTCGGAAGGCACATTCCTGACCATGCCTATCGCGATCTACAGGCTGATCGGCTCGTATAATTTCGCCGGGGCCTGTGCCCTTGGGACCCTCCTCATCGCCTCAGGGCTGGCAGCCTTTTTTCTGATAGACTCGCTCGGAGGACACGATGGAACTTGAACTATCCGGTATCCGGTACACAGAAGGGGACTTCACCCTGTCCATACCCCGGCTTCATATTGCCAACGGCGAGTTTTTTACCCTGTTAGGACCGTCGGGATGCGGAAAATCCACCACCCTGCGGCTAATTTCCGGCCTCCTTGACGGCGCACAGGGCACGATCAGCCTGAGCGGCCGTCAGGTCCAGGATCTGCCTCCGGAAAAACGCAACATCGGGATGGTGTTCCAGGACCTTGCCCTTTTCCCCCACTACACGGTGGAAGGAAACATCGGGTACGGAATCCACAGGACCGGCAAGGCCGACGCCAGGGACCGGATAGACAGGCTCCTGCACACCATTTCCCTGGAGGGATTCAAGTCCCGGCATGTGGACACCCTTTCGGGCGGTGAACAGCAGCGGGTGGCCATCGCCCGTTCGCTGGCGGCACAGCCGGGTCTCCTTTTGCTGGATGAACCACTGAGCGCCCTCGACGCCAACATGCGTACCCTCATGCGCCGGGAGATAAAGCGACTCCACAGGGAGCTCAAGTTCACCTGTCTGTACGTAACCCACGATCAGGAAGAAGCCCTGGGGCTTTCCGACCGGATCGGCGTCATGTTCGGAGGTTCCCTGGTGCAGACAGGCACCCCGGAAGAGCTGTTCACCGCGCCGGGGTCACCGCAGGTCGCCGGTTTTCTGGGATACGCAAACAGCCTCCCCGGGGAAAAACCGGGATGGTCCTGTTACGCCCGGCCGGACGCATGCAGAATCGGTGCGCCGCCGGCACCGGCTCCCGGAAATGAGGGGGAAACGTTGACCGTAGAGGGGGTAATCGAGTTTTCCGAATATACCGGCAACGCCTACCGATGCGGCGCGCGTACCGAACACGGACTCCTGGAAGGAATTTCGGACAGGAAGAGAGGGACAGGGGAACCCTGCGTCATAACCATACCCCGGGACAAAACCATCTGTTTTCCGCCGGATACCGGGGGAGCCCCGACAGGTTCATAATCGGCCCTCAAGCCCCTTGATGCCGGTACCGCTCCATGACAGCCCGGGCTTTCTGCATGATACACTCCCTCAACTCTTCCGGCTCCACTACTTCCACATCGGGGCCGCAGCCCAGGACATAGGAATACACCCATTCGTCCCTGGGAAACGACGCGCGCACGAGGAGGGAACCGTCCGGCTGCTCACAGATCTGTTCATCGGCAAAAAAATCCTCGACACGGTAACGGAGACAGGAATTGAACTTGAGGACCACGTCCATTAACGCGTGGCCCGGATCCCCCTGTTCCCAGTCATAATCCCAGTCATAGAGGTGCTCAGGTACCTCCCGCCGTGTAAAGGTCTTCCGCTGTCTTTCAAGCCGCCGTATCCGGCTGAGGCGGAACATCCGGAAATCATTCCGCAGAAGGCAATACCCGTAGAGATACCAGACATTGCCCTTACAGGAAAGCTTGTAAGGTTCCACCTCCCGCTCGCTGCATTCACCCTTGGTGCTGGAGTAACAGAAAGACACCACTTGAAGGGCCTGGGCCGCTTCCAGCAGCAGATTGAGGGTTTCGCCCAGCCTCGAAGGGCCGTACCAGGGAGCCATGTCGATATCCAGGACACGCTCCCTGCCCTGAATCCGCTCCCGCACGACGGGACTCACCAGGTTCCCGAGCTTTTCCCTGGCGGTGTCTATACCCGGCTCACTGATAAGTCTGGACAGTCCCTCCAACGCAGTCACGATGGAACTGATTTCTGCAACCGAAAGGAACTGGCGGTCCAGGGCAAAGCCCTGCATGATACCAACGCCTCCTCCCTGGCCCTGTACCGTCTGCACCGGGATGCCCGCTTCATCCAGGGCTTCCAGATCCCGGAGAATGGTCCGCACAGATACTTCAAAATGACGGGCCAGTTCACCCGCAGTCATCCGCTCGCGGTTCAACAACAGGGTGACAATACCCAAAAGCCGGCTTATCTTCATACAGGAAAGTATACCCGAATACCCGTCATTCTCCACCGGTTTCGCAGGTCATCGTGGACAAATACAGAAACGGATTGTATAGTGTCTCTACTAAACCGGTTTAGTAAAACCGGAAAACCAGCGGAGACCATGAAGAAGACAGTCACCATCGGAGATCTCGCCGCACTGGCAGGGGTATCAAAAGGGACCGTATCCCGGGTACTCAACTACCAGGAAGGCGTCGGCAGTGAAACCCGCCTGCGGATACAGAAACTCATACAGGATAAGGCCTTTACCCCCAGATCGGCCGCCCAGCAATTGGCAAAAAGCAGGGCCCTTACCCTCGGCGCGGTAATCCCCGAGGAGTTTCACACCAGCGGTTTTTACTGGTCAGAGGCCATCTCCAATCTGTCCAAGGCAGCAAAGACAAGGGGGTACGCCCTCACACTCCACCCCACCGACATCCACACGCCACCGGATGAACTCAACCGTCTTGCCGCCGCAGGGAGGGTTGACGGCCTCATCCTCTTCGGCGACCCCCTGCAGGACCCCCTTGCAAGACTGACCGGAACCGCGCGCATCCCCGCTGTGGTCATCGGCGATCCTGGAAAAACGGGTCTTTCATCGGTGGATATCGACAACCGGGAAGGGGGCCGGATGATGGCACGGTGGCATACGGCGACAGGCGCGGCCCGCATACTATTCATAGCGGGGCCCCGGGAGAACAGCAGCGTTCAGCGGCGGGTACTGGGCTATGAAGAAGAAAGTGCAGGGAAACTGGACGTTATGACGGTTCATCTGGCATACACCGCCGGATCCTTTTCGGCCATAGGAGAACTGCTGAAAAATGAGACCTGCGACGGCATAGCAGTAAGCTCCGGAGACTTTGTACCGGGACTGGTACAGCATCTCATAGAACAGCGGAAACACCTTCCTGTGGCTTTCTTTGATGACATGGGCATCCTGCCCCTGTTTGAACAGTCGGTCCGCAACCACATGGTTGTCCGCCAGAACATACAAAAAACCGCAGAAACCGCGGTGAACACTCTCCTGGAATTGATCGGCGGTACCGGCAAACCGCAACATCATCTTATACCGGTGCGGACAGAAGTCCGTGAACACCTCACCATACAATAAGGAACCACCATGATTTCATTACAGCAGTTCTTAGACGACCTTGAAACCGAAGGCAGGGAAATACTCGAGTTCTGGATGCAGAAAGTCATTGATACAGGGAACAGCCGGATAGCAGGACAGGTGAACAACGACAACTCGATAGACCCCGAAGCGCCGCTTTCGGGCATACTCATATCCCGCATGGTATGGACCTTTTCCCGGGCTTACGGCCATTACCGGAAAAACCGTTATCTTGAATACGCAGAATTCACCTACAATTACCTGATAGAACACTTCTGGGACCACAAATACGGCGGTATCTATTGGGAAGCAACTCCGGCAGGAGACATCACCGACACCAGAAAACAGCTGTATGCCCAGGCCTTTGCCGTATACGCCTTAAGCGAGTTTTATACAGCAACCGGCTTTGATGATGCCCTTGAAAAAGCGTACAGCCTCCACTGCCTTATGGAAACCCATGGATCCGACCCGGAGTACGGCGGCTACAGAGAAGCCTGCCAGCGGGACTGGACCCCCGCAGACGACCTGGTTTTAAGCAGCAAGGAATCAGGATCACAAAAAACCATGAACACACACCTGCACATCCTGGAATCCTGCACCAACCTGCTCACCGCCCTTGCAGCCGCCGCCAGACCGGAACAGCACCAGGTACGTGAACACCTTACAGCACAGCTTGAGTTCTTCATCGGCACCATCTACAATCCCCGTACCCGCCACCTGGACCTGTATTTCACCAGAGACTGGCAGGTAACGAAATTCGAGTATTCCCCCGGCCATGACATAGAGGCAGCCTGGCTGCTCAAGGAAGCACTCCACACCATCCAGGACACAGCCCCGGCAGACAGCCAGACCCGGCAGGAACTTGAACTCGCGGAACACGTGCAGACCGCCGCCCTTGAACTCGCCGAAGCCACCCTGGAAACAGGCATGCGGGCCAATGGAAGCCTCATAACCGACTACCCCGCAGAAGAAGAACACACAGGCTACATCACCACCACCGCAACAAGCGAATGGTGGCCCCAGGCCGAAGCCTGGACCGGCTTCCTCGACGCCTACCAGACAACAAAAGACCAGCGCCACCTCGCCGCCGCCCGCCGCGCCTACGACTGGGGCCGCAACAACCTCAAAGACCACCACGGCGGCGAATGGTACTTCGGCATCAACCCCGACGGCACCCTCTCTACAAGGGGCAAAGCAGGGTTCTGGAAATGCCCTTATCACAGTTGGCGCGCATGCCACGAAGGAGTACAACGGTTAACAGCCCTGCTGTAGCGTAAGCCGGCTCTGCCGGCTTAAAGCG
>JAFGQL010000094.1 GCA_016935695.1 Spirochaetales bacterium | reverse complement strand
TTTATTGACATTTCACCGGCTGATTTGTATTCTCCAGGGTATGAATCCATTAGCCAAGGAACTTAACGGAATCCTCGCAGGAACCGCCTGTGAGCCATTGTTGTCGGATTTCGGGAAACGTATCTATTTTCCGAAGGGCATTGTATCCCAGTCAAGCGAAGCAACCCAGCATGCGCATACCTATAACGCAACCATCGGCATGGCTTATACGAAAGGGAACCCTATTGAGCTTTCTGCCATTAAAAACCAGCTGCCGGACTTAAACCCTAAGGAAGCGGTTGCCTATGCCCCCACCCCGGGAGACGCTAAACTCAGAAAACTGTGGAAACAGGAAATTTACCGTAAAAACCCCACGATGTCTTCTGCAGCCACATCAGAGCCTGTCGTCGTCCCCGGCCTGACCAACGGCCTGAGCCAGATTACCGACCTGTTCATCAATCCCGGCGACACTATTGTTGTCCCCGATATGTTCTGGGGCAATTACCGGCTTATGATGGAAGTCAGGAACCAGGGAATTATTAAGGAATTCTCTTTTTATAACGAAAAAGGAACCCTCAATGTAGAGGGATTCATCACTACCATGCGGGATTCGGCGGTAAACGGTAAAATCACCGTGTTAATGAATTTTCCCAACAATCCCACCGGCTATTCGCCGACCATGGAAGAAGCACGGCAGCTTGCCCAGGGTATCCGCGGCCTGGCTGATGAAGGTTACCATATTCTGGCCATTACCGATGACGCCTACTTCGGGTTGTTCTTTGCTCCCGACGCCTGTACTGAATCCATGTTCAGTCTTCTTGCGGACATCCACGAAAATGTCCTCTCGGTCAAAATAGACGGAGCAACGAAAGAAGAGTATGTGTGGGGGTTCCGTGTCGGTTTCGTCACCATCAATTCCAAATCGATGAACGAAGCACAGTACGAAGCCTTCAATAAAAAACTCGGCGGAGCCATCCGCGCCTCTATATCCAACTCTTCGCGTCCGGCCCAGTCAATGCTTCTCAAGGCTCTCGACACCGACGGCTACAATGAGGAAAAAGAAAAGATTTCCGATGCGCTGAGAGCCCGGTACGATAAAGTCGTGGAGGTAATCAAAAACCGCACAAAAGGCTTCTCTTTGAAACCGCTGCCCTTCAACTCCGGGTATTTCATGTCCTTTGAGTTCACCGGCGGAAACGCAGAAGACTTGCGGAAGGAACTGCTGTACAGCAAGGGGATTGGCACCATTTCAATCAAAGATACGTATTTGCGTATTGCCTATGCGAGTGTCGATCTTGACCAGATAGAAGATCTCTACAAGGAAATCTTCGAAGCAGCAGACCGTCTTTCAAGCTGACACACACCCGATGGAGACCCATCGGGGCCTCACGAAAGGCCGGTCAGCCTACCAGCATTTTCCCTATATTCTTTAATTCCGGTACACGAAGAAAATCCGGCGAGCCGCCCTTGTGGGCGGCTTTGTCTTCTTCCACGGTTTTCAGGTACAGGTTATGGATGGCATCGGCAAATATGGACATGTTTGACGCGAAATTACTCACCGCCATATCCAAAAGGACCTTATCTGTCTGTTGTGAGCCGGAAAACACACTTACTCCGGCAAATGCCCTGATGTTGGTGCCGATTTCTGTCCTGGTCTTGTCGACCAGCTGTGCGCAGGCATATATGCGTTCATACAGCTCAACATAGCTGTATGACTGCATGCGTACAAAATCAGATGATTCCAGGAGATCGTCGATCAGTTCCCAGTCACTTCTTGACAGGGTCAGCTGGTTCAGAGCCTTTCTGAGAAACCGGTTGGAAAGGTTATTTTTATAATGGGTACTCAGCTCTTCTACTATGGGGAAAAGGTTTACGGCATTGATGGCCATCTTGTACCTCGTTTTTGATCGTGCCGGCATTCCATTTCACATGAATGACAGTGCAGTTCGGGATAACGGAAATTCTTCCGAATACCTATACTATCACATAGATTGGAATTTGCATCCTTGAAAAGTGCCCAACTCGATCATTTTTCTCTCAAGGACTTCTATAAACACACATTTATTACCGAAATCCTTTGGAGCCGCAAGGCGTTCTCTTGGAGTATCTGCCACCACCCGCTGAATAACCGTACGGCTGGGTAAAAGCTCAAGGGCACCCACCACATAGTCCAGATAGGTTTCAAACGGCACTGTATCTATTTCTCCCTGCTCATACTGTTCATACATGATGGTACCGAAGGGAATGTGAAGATTGTGGAGCTTTATACCGTCGGGATCCAGCGAGGCGACATACCGCAGAGTGTGCTCAATTTCCGGCCATCCCTCTCCCGGCAGCCCCAGGATCAGATGCACCGACAGTTTCAACCCCCTCAAGCGGAGCATATGATACGCGCGGTCAAAATCCTCAACTGTATGGCCGCGGTGTACCGCCTCCAGGGTCCTGTTATGAGCGGATTGAAGTCCCAGTTCCACCCACACATCCATGCCGTCTTTTATATAGCCCGCAAGAAGATCCGCCTTTTCTTCGTCTATACAATCCGGTCTGGTGGAAACGATCAGTTCCCTGAAGTCCCCGAGGGACAGGGCGTAATCATAGATGCGCCGCAGGTTTTCCGGCGTGTCATGAGTGTTTGAAAAGGCCTGTAAATATAAAAGGAACACCCGCGCACCATAACGCCGGGTAAGAAAGGCTATTCCCCTGTCCACCTGTTCCCGAATAGATAAAAGACTGTCCTGGTATATTGCGGCGGCCCCGTAGGTCTCACAGTAAGTACAACCGTGGTGTTCCCGTGACGGACCCCTGTTCGGACACGAAAAACCGCAGTCGATACCGACACGGTAGGCGGAACATCCGTATTTTTCCTTGAGATAATGGGAATATCTTCTAAACCGCCACGGTCTGTCCTCAGAAACCGGCTTTGTCACCTTACACCCCTGTGGCTTGAGCGCACATTGTCATTACAGACTGTCACTATACAGCATCTTTTGCCTTTACTTAAGGGAGGCAGACCTCATCAGACACCTCCTGTATTGACAGTATGCGCGATTGGTTCATAGTCTATGACCATGAACCAATCACCCCGGCTTGCAAACGCCTCTCACGTCCTTCATGTGAAATATATGATCACTCTTTGTTCCTTATGCATTTTCATCATGCATCTCTCTGGCTGTGCATTTCTGCAGCCTGACGTCGCAACCGTATGGACCAACATCCCGGAAATAACAGCCTACGCGGAAATATACAATGCCCAGGAAGAAACAGTCCGCATTAATATGGTCTACCGGGAGCATCCCGGGCATATCCCCGAGAACACGCCCCCCCCGGATATCATTATAGGCCCGCACCTGAACAGTCTCTCGCGAATACCCATGTTCATGTCCTTATCCGGCCTTTTCAAGGAAGATGGCCTCAGAAAAGAAAGTTTTTACGATGGTGTTTTATCCCTCGGTGAATATGAAGAAAATATCGTCCTTCTGCCCATTTCCTTCAACATCGAAGGCCTCATGATTAAAAAGGGCGACAGCGGAATACCATCAACCCTCATTTCCCTGGAACAGATGCGTGCCCTTTCGGCGGAGTACAACACCCAGCAGCGTTCCGGTTTCCAGACCATGGGGTTCTCACCTGCCTGGACTCCCGGAGCAGGAATGCTCATTGCCCGGCTGATGAATGTCGATTTCCGCGAAAACGCCATCGGAACCCTCCTGTGGAACGAGGAAGCGCTTACCCAGTCAATAGAATATGCTTCATCATGGATCACTGACAGCAACGGCGGCTTTATAAAAGACCAGGAATTCATTCAGAAATACCTGTATGACCCCGGGCACAAACTGTTGAACACCCAACCGCCCCGTATCCGGTTTTATCCCACAACCCTCCGCACCTTTGCCCGGCTGCCCTCCCAGGACAGAGACCCTTTGGATATCCTCTGGCTTCAGCACGAGGAAAAAATCGAGGCTCTGGAAGACATCGTATATGCCGGCATCCTCCGCCAAAGCCGGGTAAAACCGGTAGCCAGGGAGTTTATCAGCTGGCTTGCGTCGGAACAGACCCAAAAAATGCTTCTTGAATCCACCCGTTTCAAACGTATCAGGACCTTCGGCATCGCTAATGGACTGTCAACCCTTATCTCTATAAACGAGAACACATTCCCGCGGTTCTACCCGTTTCTTGTTGGGCGTATTCCTCCCGCTAAGTACATTCATTTTCCCAAGGCACTGCCTGTTGAATGGCCCAGACTGGCAGAAGATGTCATCCGCCCATGGATACAGACACGCGTCAGCAGGGAGACCCCTCCCGACGCCGCCCCCCTCTCAGAGGAAATCCGTAAATGGTACCTTCAGCAGCCGGATTTTTAAGCCACTGGCCCTGAAGAACCGGCGGCCGCCGGTTTTCATTGACAGTGGCCCGTGTACGGGGTAGGATAGGATCGATAAAATAATTTTGGAGGTTTTTCATGGCAACAGTTGAACTGAAAAACATTTGCAAAGTGTATGACGGCGGTGTGCGCGCGGTAGATAACGCAAACATCACCGTGAACGACCAGGAATTCGTTGTACTGGTCGGTCCTTCGGGATGCGGTAAAACAACGACTCTGCGTATGATCGCGGGTCTTGAAGACATTACCGACGGCGAATTGTATATCGACGGTAAAATCGTGAACGACGTACCGCCAAAAGACAGGGACATAGCGATGGTTTTCCAGAACTACGCGCTGTACCCCCACATGACCGTATACGACAACATGGCGTTCGGTCTCAAAATCCGGAAATATCCAAAACAGGAAATTGAAGGACGTGTAAAGGAAGCCGCCCAGATCCTCGACATTGAAGAGCTGCTGGAAAGAAAGCCAAAAGCCCTTTCCGGTGGTCAGCGGCAGCGTGTTGCAGTAGGCCGCGCGATCGTGCGGAAACCCAAGGTATTCCTTTTCGACGAACCCCTCTCAAACCTTGATGCCAAACTCCGGGTACAGATGCGCGCGGAAATTTCCGGTCTTCATACCCGTCTTCAGGCTACCATGGTATACGTAACCCATGACCAGGTCGAAGCAATGACCATGGCAGACAAGATCGTTGTCATGAAAGGTGGAATCATCCAGCAGATCGGAAGCCCCCTTACCCTGTACAATGAACCAACCAACCGTTTCGTAGCGGGATTCATCGGATCTCCTCCTATGAACTTCATGACCGTAAAGATCGTTGAAGAAGGCGGTAAATACTACGCGGTTGAAAACGATTTCCGTATTCAGGTTTCCGGCCGATACTCGGAAGCCATTAAGAACTATGCCAACAAGGAAGTGATCTTCGGCATACGTCCCGAGGACCTGAAATATCTGGACAAAGAAGAAAAGGATGCCATTCCTACAAGCGTGGAAGTTATCGAGCCCCTCGGAGCGGAAACTCATCTGTATGTCAGCACTAAAAAGCACCAGATGATAGCCCGTATCGCACCGGATGTTCCATTGCATGTCGGCGACACCATTCACTTCAAGCCTGATTTCAGCAAGGTCCTTTTCTTTGAAATTGACTCGGAAAAAGTCATTCCCTTTGACTAGACCTCCGGCGTTGTAAACAGCATTGTAGAACCAGACACCTGGGCCGCCTTACTGAAAGGCGGCCTTTTTTTGTATCATTTCGCGTACTGACGTCACGAGGGAAAAGACTGCTGCAAAAACCATGAACATACGGATTGCCCTGGCGGTACCGCCGGTCCAGGACTTTTACATTACGCCGCACCGGAATACCGCCCTGGGAGCCCTCACTGTCGCCGGCCTCCTCAACACATCGGGAACAGAAGCCCGGGT
>JAFGQL010000093.1 GCA_016935695.1 Spirochaetales bacterium | reverse complement strand
TCATTTATCGCTTTTGGGTACCAATGAGCTCCAATGAATCCCGAAAAGATGCTACACTGCACGTACTATGATATCAAAACACACACTCAAGACCTTCAAACGCGTGCCTTTGGTAGTTACAGGCTTTTTTGCCGACATTCCTGTGTCCCTACTCGATGTAAGGCGTAACGCGGATGCCTGGACGGCACGGGAACATCTGTACCATATAGTCGATGTACAGGAAATGCTTTTGGGAAGGATTGGAAAAATCCGGGACGAGGAACACCCGGTGATCGAACCGTTTTTTCCTGAAAACGAAGAGATACGGACCTATGCAGATACAGACGAAGCGCTTGCGCTGTTTCGGAAAATGCGGAAAAAGCAGTACGCGGTTATCAAATCCCTGGATAAAACCGATTTTGAAAAACACGCGGTGCACAAGGAATACAGCGATTACTCCATACCCATCATCATCAACCACATGATCTTTCACGAATACTGGCATATGTACAGGATCGAGGAAATCTGCCTTATGAAAGATGAGTTTTTCCATTAGGGCACAATGAATAGCGACGGAGGACTCCCATGAAACCTGCATTACTGATAATCGATTTCCAGGAAGCCTTTTCCGGGGGACCCAACGCTCCGTATTTTGAAGCCTCTGCGGCAGTCGTCAACGACGCCCTTGCATTCTTCCGGCAAAAGGGCTTTCCCATTGTCTGGATTCATCAGACGAATGAAGCCCAGGGCCTTGTGCCGGGAGAGAAGAAGTTCGGAGTGTATTCGGGGCTTGACCGGGGAACGGACGGTGTTGAGGTACACAAGCGGTTTTCAAATTCCTTCCGCCAGACCGAACTGGATGAGGTACTCAAAAAAGCAGGAGCCGATACCCTGGTGGTGGCCGGTTTCCGCGCCCAGAACTGCATCAACGAGACCTACTGCTCGGCACTCGAGCGTGGGTATTACGCGGTACTTCTGAAAGGCGCCATTGTCACCGGCGACGCCGAAGCGATTCGCATCGTGGAGCGCGCCTGTGACTCAGTACCGTTACGCACTTTAAAGAAGCTGATGCACCAGGGAAAGACAGATACATGCGGAAAATGAGCCCCCATTCGCTCTCGCTCATTCGATGGAGGGGATGAATAGGATTCAGCAGATTTTGAATCAAAAGTACAATCCCAAAAGTTTCTTTTCGTATGAAAGAGCTTACAGAACAGACAATCGGATCAGCATTTACCGTAATAAACACATTAGGTCATGGGTTTCTGGAAAAGGTATATGAAAATGCGTTATCATACGAAATAAAAAGTCGCGGATTGCATAATCATTGAACTAAAAGCTATTTCTGAATTAACATCGTTTCATTCAGCACAGGTGCTAAATTATTTGAAGTCGACAGGGTATTCTACTGGGTTGCTGCTAAATTTCGGTAAACCAAAACTTGAATTCAGAAAGTTAAGTTTTACGCAATAACCCCTCCATCCCATCCATCGAGGGCAAGCGGTTGCTATTATCAGCAGCCATTCGCTTAAGGCTGCTCCGTGGTCAGCCTAAAACCACTTCCACCTTGACGACGCTGCCTGCTTTCGCGATGGGTACCGTGTTCGACCCGATGGCCGTACCGTCCACGGTGCAGCCCGCCACTCCGCGGTTTACCCCGCCGGGGTTCTTAACGGTAATGTGATAGTCCGCTCCGCGGAACCTCCGGAACACCGTGTATTCCTTCCAGTCCCCGGGGATGACCGGGTCGATGGTAAGACCGTCGTAGCCGGGCTGTATGCCAAGGATGTAGCGGGTGGCCGCCACATAGGTCCAGGAAGCGGTTCCCGACAGCCATGAGTTCCGGGCCAGACCGAACTGGGGATGTTCGTTTGCCAGGATGTTCTGGGCATAGCAGTAGGGTTCGCACTCGTAGAGTTCGTAATCCTTGGCGGCGGGGTTGATCTGGTTGTAGTACTCAAATGCCCGGTCGCCGTGGCCGAGTTTTGTTTCGGCAATGATGACCCAGGGGTTTGTATGCAGGAAGATGCCCCCGTTTTCCTTTGCTCCCGGCGGATAGGTGGTGACTCCGCCGATGCGGTGGTCGAATCCGTCATAACCCGGCCAGCTCACCTTGATGCCGTGTTCGGTGTTTAGATGGGTATTGACGCTTTCCAGCGCCTTTTGCGCGCGCTCACCTTCGGCATAGCCTGCAAGGATGGGCCATGACTGGCCGTTGACGAAAATTTTTCCCTTGTCGTTTTTATGCGAGCCGATGGGTTCTCCGGTTTCGTCGAAGTAGCGGACATACCACTCGCCGTCCCAGCCGTGTTCGTTGACTTTCTGCTTCATGTGATCGTACAGCTGTGTAAAACGGTCAGCTGCGGCAGCGTCACCGATTTGGCCGGCCATCTCTATGGCCTCTTTCAGGGCCCAGCCGTACAATGATGCGTTGAAAAGTGATTCCGAACCTGTGGGCAGATTCACCGCATCGTTCCAGTCCGCAAAGCCCAGGAGAGGCAGTCCGTGGGCGCCGGTGTTGGCAGCGGTGAACTCGAGTGCCCGGCGGATGTGTTCCCACACGGTCCCGGTTTCCTTGTTTTTTGCAGAGTAGAAGGGAATCTGTTCCTCCAGAAAACCGAAATTCCCCGTTTCCTTGAGGTAGAACGCGGCGGAAAGGATCATCCACAAATGGTCGTCTCCGTAATAATCCGGACGGTCTTCCATTTCACGACTGTCTCCTTCGTTGGCAATTCCTGTAAGTGGGTTGAACTGATGCATTGCCGAGCCGTCGGGTTTCTGGATACCGATGAGTTTCTTAAGGAGGGCCAGGGCGCTTTCCGGATCGTTCTGCATGGCTCCAAGGATGTCCTGGGACGAGTCCCTCATGCCTATGCCCCGGGCGCCCAGACCTAGCTGGTAGGACGAGAGATACCGGGACCAGTTTCTAGTAATAAAGCACTGTTTGGGATGGTGAACGTTGAGCATGTCATCCATGGCCCTGCTCGGCGTTTGGACCTGCAGCACCGAAAGGTAGTCGTTCCAGAAAGCGGCAAGGGAGGCAAAGGCGTTGTCAACCGCATCGGGTGAAAGATATGCAGAGGTGTGTTTCCACAGTGCCTCGTCTCCCGATCCGCATTGACCGAGCTGCAGGATGACGCGTTTTTCGGCGCCCTTTTTCATAGGTCCCAAATGATGCATGAGGGCCGCGACGTTATCCCCCCTTTTTGCTTCGTAGTTGGAAAGTTCCGCTTCAGTGAGGGCACCTGGGGCGGCCCAGCTGCCGTAACCCCTGTCGCCTAAAAACCTTGCCCGGTCAGTCTCAAAACTTTGAGTCTTCGTGTTCGAAAGGAAATAGTTCCAACGGATGTCCCGGAACATGAAAGCGTATTGTACCAGGGCCGTCAGGCCGTCTTTTGTCCGTGCGTGGGACTGCATGGTCTGGGGCACCCAGTCGGCATTGGTGAACTGCTTGAGGGCCTGAAAATGGGTG
>JAFGQL010000092.1 GCA_016935695.1 Spirochaetales bacterium | reverse complement strand
TGATTTCTGCTCATTGCCCGAATCCCGGAAGGCTTGATGAACTGCTGTTTCCGGGTGCCCCATGTATTTTAGAAGCGGCCGATAACCCTGAACGCAAACTACCCTACACCCTCGCCGCGGTGATCCGGAACGCAGCAGCAGTCCCCTTGTATTCCGCGAGGGCGAATGATCTAGCCCGAAAGCTTATCCTTCCCGTTCTTTTCCCACATGCCCTTGAGGTCCGCCGGGAATATTCGATGGGATCATCGCGCTTTGATTTCCTTGTTTCCGGACCCGATGACATCCGGCATATTGTAGAGGTAAAGCACTGTTCCCTCGTGGAATATAAAACAGCCATGTTTCCCGATGCTCCAAGCGCGCGGGCCTTGAAGCATTTGAAGGAACTTATGCACATCCGCACTCTACCCGGCCATAAAAGTCATTTGATATTTGTTATCGGCCACGGCAGCCCCGAACGTCTCTGCCCCAATATTCATACCGACCCGGCCTTCGCCCTGGCTGTACATGAGGCACGGCAGCAAGGGGTGGCATTTCACTGCGTTTCAACCGTATGCGACCGGACAGGAGCCGTCGAGATTGAGAATCTGAATACAGAACTATGGTGTGAGCCCCTTTCCTTTCTGAGCAACCCCAAAGGATTCTGTATTACCCTGTGGTCAACAAGGGACAAGACACAGGCACAGCATCTCAAGAAGGAATGGATTTTTTCTGTAGCGGCGGCCCCGGAAAACTGCCTGAGGAACAGTAAAAAAAATCAGATGCCGGCTTCACGTGTAAAAGACATTCACATTGGGGAACTTGCAATGAAAGGTGTGTATCCTGTTTTTACCGATTACGTTTTTTCCGACAGGGACGCCGATACACTTATTAACTCCGGTATAGAGCTTGTATCACGTTGTAAAACGCCGTCCGGTTCACAGTGGATCTTCCGTTCTTTTGTGTATCCGTTTTATATCGAGGGTTTCCGTCAGTTTTTTTTCATGTCACGTCACTGGGGACACCAGCCCTTCACAGACGCAGATATAATATGACAAGGGCAAGAAAGGCAATAAAAAGCCCGCCGGCGATGGAATAGTACACCCAGGATGACATAAACCCGTTTTTTGGGGTTTCTTTTTCCTTGTAGGCCGATTCCCTGTATGCCTTTGAGGAATTATCACGCAGACGGTCCATATGCGGAGCACAGTATCCGCATTTAGGGCAGCCGTTGATAAAACTTTCAACCCTGCCTATATGTTTGCATACCGGGCATTTAACCGCATCAAACAGTTTGCCGCAATAAGGGCAGACTTCCGCATCATACTCTACGGGATTATTGCATGATTCACAGTAAAATTTCGCTTCGCCCATTACGGCCTCTCCATCTTCAGTTGATCATATAACATTTTATAGCGTTGTGGAAACGGTTCAGGGAGTACCCGTTTCTCTATAATCTGGCGATTGCTGTCGTATACTTCCACAATATGGGAATCGGTATCAAAGCATATCCTTTTACCGTCGGCGAGAACACACGTACCCAGAACCCGGACTGTGGGAACATCTTCCGGTGTCATCATCAGTTCATCTACGGAAGCGGTGCTGTCAAATATACCGTGTCTGCTGCTTTCATGGAGTGCCTTAAGCCACGTGGTGCACTGGTCTTTTGCGATGCTGGCCTGAAGGGTTATCTCTTTTATTTTACTTGTCCCGGCGAGAAGAGTGAGCTCGAAACTCACCGGATGATAAAACAGGTATTCGCCGACATTTTCAGCGGTAACAAGTGGTTTCATAACGGTGTCAGAGCCTGCGGAAGGCGAGAATGGTAAGGTCATCATACTGCTCGTCTTCCTTTAAATAGGCAAACTGCACATATTCCGTGTCAGTCGTACCCTCTACCGGCGAATGAAAATATGTGGAGTATTGCACAAAATGCTCTTTCAGGAACTCGTTAATTTTCGTATCGACACTGATACGGTCGTTTGCTCCCGCAGACGGATCCGGGTTCATACGGAACACTTTTTCCACAGCTACCATAGCGGTAACGGCCTCCTCTATGGTGCCGCTGCAGCGGGTAAAATCAAAGGTGAGACTTTCATTGGGTAAAGGGTTGTGGTGTTTTACCAGGGAATAGCTTCGCTGATTGAACACCGCGTCAATGATTCCCTGGATCCGCGGAATACTGAACTCTTCGTTGGTGGTGCCATACATATGAGTGTCGTGAGTATCACCCTCCTTCAGCCCCGGTTCATTACAAGCCACTACTTCGAAATCCGTATTACGGAATTTCCGCTGGGCTTCCTCTATACCGTCGGAAAAAAGGAACACGCAATCGTTGTGTTTCAGCTGTTCGTGTATCTCGATAAATCCGCCTTTCATTTCCACCATGAAGTTGGGAAACACACCGGTAGCCGGTGCTTCGTTGAGGGTCTTGGCCCACATGGCATTCCTTTCGGAATCATACAGCTGAACAAACTTGTATCCCGCGTTACACATGGAGAACTGCCCTTTACGCGCATCAAAGAGTCCCAGAATCAATGCCGCAAAACGGCCTTGAAAACCCCGCTCTTCTACCAGATCGTTGATGCTGTACACGAGTTCTGTCAGACTTACCTCGCCTCCCTGCGCCAGGACGGTCTTGAAATAATTCAGGAATATGGTAGCGACCTCAACCATGATCAGCGACGCCGGCACACCTTTTCCTGCAACGTCACAGAGAATGATGGCGTAGCGGTTCTCATCGAGCTTGATATAATCAAAGTAGTCTCCCGATACTCCTTTCGCTCCCTCGTAATAACCGAAAAGATCGATCGCCTTGTTGATTTCACGGGCAATGGATGTCTTTTTGCCTTCTGCGTTTTTCTCCAGAGGCAGAAACATCTTCTGCACTTCCTTCCCAACAGTAAGTTCTTTGCTCGCCTGTGCGGCTTTCACCAATCCGATGGTCATCTCGTTTATGGTGTCGGCGAGGGCCGAAAGCTCATCCTTTGTTTTTGTGTTGATGACATGACCGTACAGTTCTTCCTTGTCCTCGGTGTCCCTGATTTTCTCGACGCCTGCAACAAGACGGCGTATGGGAATGATGATGATGGTGGCAAGGATGAGTGCCCCGGCAACACCCATGACCGCGGAAATGGCGGCGATAATGATGGTAATGCGGATAAGGTTCTGCTGGGCATCGTTCAATTCCTGACGTATTCCGTCGGTGGATACACCAAGACGGATAATTCCGCGGAAAAACAGGTTGTCCGTAGAGGACCGATACACAATTGGTTTGTAGAACATGTATTCCTGAATTGAAAGATCGAGATTCTCCGGATCAAAATGTGGATAGCTTTCCACCACATCGGAAATTTCCTTGAGCCGTCTTGTGAGTTCATCCTCGAAACGTTTTTTCTCGACACTGAGACTGTCAAAGGCTTCCTGGGCCTGGGCGTTTTCGCGCCTGAAAAGGATTTGTGAAAGGCGGGCGAGTTCCGCATCCAGTCTGCCGATCTCGTCGGTAATATCCTTCAGGCCTGCACCGGCCGCGTTTATTTCATTTTTGAGCCGCTCTGCGTCCGCGGTTATCTCGTCCTCGATTAGCGTGTTGCCGGGAGAGATGCGCCCCGCTTCCAGGGTTGCAATAAATTCCTGGTTATTGGTTGCCCATACATAGTTATAACTGCTCTTGTCGCCCGCGCCGGCGCCGGTGATCGTCACATACTCTGCATCGTTCATGGCCTGGCTCTGGGAAGGAAGGAGTCCGAGTTCCACAACAAACTCACCGGGAAGGTAGGCTTCGGCGCCCGAATTCAGACTTTCCAGAAGTACCCGGGAACGTTCAAGAAGACCGGCGGCCAGACTTCGCCGCTGGGTACGGATCATATATTGCCCTAAAGCAACTGATACCATCAGTACCACCAGGGTCACCAGCAGGGTAATACTCAAAGAGAATTTGAGCCGTAAACCGATTCCGCGTTTTTTCATGTGTCCGATCCTTTTCGAGTCTTCAGGAGAAAGCGCCCGCTTTCCCGAAAGAAAAACTTGTGTTTCATATGCGAATTGCCGGGTCTCCTTCAAAACGGAAACAATATGCACCGAGGTGAGCGCTATTGCAGCACCGAGTACGATCAACAGGATCAATACCGCGGTAGAATTGAAGGAAACAATGATGAGCTTATCCGAAAGTGCTTTCCAGTAATTATCGCTCTGATACGTGAAGTCACCGAACTTCACCGTACCGCTGGATTCAAGTTCTATTTTTGTGGAGGACAGGTACAGGCCTCTTTTTGGATGCACAAGACCGATGGTATAGGCCCCTTCGTCTATATCCTCAATGATCCAGTCTCTGATGAGCCGGTCGTTAACCACGGTAAATGCATCTGCGGGATACTCGTAATCCCAGGGGCTGCGGCCGTCTCTGTCCAGGATAACTGTCTCCAGCGTGCCTTCGGCGGTGAATCCCCGGCCTCTGACGGTAAGGTTCACCCTGCCGACAATATCCGTACTGGCGGCAACATTGGTGATATAGGTCACCGGAAGATACTTGTCCATACGGAAAAACAGGGAAGCAGGAGCTGATACATTGCCAACCGAGTCTATGGCAGACACCGACAGTACCCAATATCCGTTATCCTGATTGGTAAAGGACATTTCCCTGCCCGCCGTCATGATTCTGGAAGGAGGCCGGGGTATCGATGCCTGGCCGATAGCCCCCTGGTAATCCTTTCCGGCAAGATAGGTAAGAGCGTAGGAATATCCGGCAACGTCCTCTTCCAGCGGCTCCTGCCATGACAAGGAATATGTGTTTGCCGGGAGGAAACCCGCCGCGTCTGTTTCCGGCGTAATCATGACCGGAGGTCCCGGCGGCGTCGTATCCCGCACCATGGCGACCCGGGCTGTTTGCGACCAGTTCCCTGCGTAATCCTGGGCACGGAGATTGAAGTACCAGACCCCGTCCTGCCGTAATGTTACATCCCTTGACCGGGTATCATTGAGTACCATGGGATTGCGACCCGACGGCGGTTCCTGTCCCTGTTCCCTGGACCAGGAATAGCTGTAACCGGCAATGCCTGAAGAGTCCTGTCCAATGCTCCATGTCACCCGGAATTCATCCTGTTTGGCTGGACGCCTGTTGACAAAATTGACCGGCGCTATCACAGGAACAGGGACCGTCGTGTCCGGCATCAGAAGAAACAGATCGCCCTTCTCGTCCCTGCGGTTTTCCCATAAAAGGTACAGGTTATCCTCCAGGACGACGGCTTCCGGAAACACAGAGCTTCCGGTCATTCTTGACAGATCCCACTCCCGGTAATCGACACCCTGCTTCCACGCTAGAATGACATGGTCGTCTCCCGCGCGGTTATCGAACCATATCAGATAGGGCCTGTCGTTTATAAAGAATATTTCCGGGTTCCTCGCAGCAACCGTGGCGCGGTTGACCCTCTCGGGACCTGGTTCTTCAAAGCCGCCGTTCACGCCGAGGATACCGGTGTATACACTCGAGACCGCGGTACCGGCAGCCTTCCGCTCCCAGGCAAGATACAGCTGTTTGCCGTCAGATGTCAGAAACGGCCGCTGGTTGTCATAGACTCCCCGGGGTGATACCAGCTGGCTGTCCTCGAACTCGCTGATAAGAAGAGGGCTGCTCCATGTCAGTCCCCCATCGTCACTTGACACAACATACAGCTGGTTGGAAGCGTTTCTACCTGTGGTAAACACCTGAAACACCACATAGTCCTTCCCGTTCAGTACGGCATGACTGGGAAGATAGTTCAGATGAAGCCCTTCAACGTTTATAAGGGGGGAAAAGGACGTCCACTCCCGACCATCGGCGGAGCGGGCAAAAGAGATACCGAAACCCGATCCCCTGATCAACTGATCGCCCAGCTGGGTTTCCTGGGTGACAAACAGTAAAAACTCATTATTGGCATTCCTGTAAATACGGGGAACCACCGACGGGCTGGTAGTCACAATGGATGAAAGCATGCTGAAAGAAGCGGCTGAACCGATAGTGAGCCTGCCGTCATCGGCCGTAAGCCGTGGAAAAGGTTTGCGCTCCACCCGGATGCTGTTGGCCCCGGTCGTATAGGCAACGGTAATATTTCCATCAAATACCATGGAGGCAAAAGGTGTAGGTTCTCCGGTAAAGGGTACCGGCCCGATTGCCCTGGGTTCCAGAGCCCAGGATCGGCCGTCATTTGAATACGCAAACGAAATATAACCTTCTGTCCTTTCAGTGCCCATCTCGCTTTCGGAAAACTCATACCACATCATGACGGCCTGGCCTGCGTGTACTTTCGCACTTGGAAACCGCGGGACCGCATCGGTCAGAGAGACCGGATTCTCCCAGTAGAAATCCTGGGCCCATGTAAAGGGGATAAAAAGACTGCCCGCGAGGAGCATGAGGGCGATACGTTTGCAAACCATCAAAGTTTGGATTGAATCCTTTCTTTCAGATCTAGTAACCTGGTATTCCGTTGATTATCTTCATTTACCAGTAACCGGTCAACAATAAGCTGGGCCTGCCGGTACAGGCCGTTCTGATACGCGTTCACCGCCTCCTCATAAAGAGCCTGGTCCCGTGCCGACAGAATAGCGGTGGCGCCGGCAATGCCGGTACCGGAAGACTGTATTCTGTCCTTCAGACGTATGGCATCGATATAATCAGGATTCAGACGTATGGCTTCATTAAGCGCGCTCAAGGCGATGGGAAACTGGGCGGTGACATTACCCCGTACAATCGTAAGGGCCTGACTGTATAATTCCTGGGCGCGCCTCAGCCTTGTAGTGTCAGGAGGCGGCACCCGTATGCCGGTCGCGATCTCCGCCTGGAAAATTGCTTCATTCATACCGCGGTAATCGGGTCTGATGGCCTGAAGATCCTTGAGCTCAATATAACCTTCCTCGGGATTGGTCGAAAGTTTGGACCGCGCGTTGGCAAAGCGTTCGGCAAAAATACTGTCGAACTGACCAGGGTCGCGAAGCTGCAGGATTCTTAAAAACAAAAGACTTGCCTCCTGATTTTGCGGAAAAGGCTGCTGAATGGTCTGTATGCGCAGCTCCGCCTGATCAAGAAGATTGAGTGCCCTCGTCCTGTTACCCCGTTCAAACTCCGCCCTGGCCGCGTTATAGTCGGCTTTCGCCAGGTTAAGAAGCTGGGTCATTTCGGGATACAGCGGGTCAACAGGAAGGATCTCCCGGCCCGAGTTAATGCTCAGAGCCGTCTGTGCAAGGGTCAGCCAGTATTCCACTTCCGGTTCAGGTTCTACGCTCACTTCGCTGTAACGGGACTGGGCGCGGAGGAGCACCGACTCGGCAGCAACGAAATCACCGTTCGAATAGTTGGTACGCCCTTCTGTAATGAGGGTACGCACTTCCTGGATGATAAACTGCTTCTGTTCATTGATTATTTCATCATACAGCGCGGGCAGCTCGTTGTCCCGCCGTTGGCGGATGGCGGCATCAGTCTGAAAACTCAAAGCCTGGTCATAACGTTCAGCGACGTCCTCCACCCGTTGTTTTGCTCTGTCGAATTCCCCGCGTTCAAGCAATGTCCTGGCTTCCTGAAAATAGTCGTCACCTTCCTGCGCATACCGCTGGGCCTGGAACAAATACTCATCTGCCTGCTCATTGTTATCTTCTATCTCTGTGTTTACCGCGGCGATTCTCCCCCTCAAGGTTTCAAGCACCGCGAGGTGGTCCCTCACCGCGTCAGTTCCGGTGATATAGTCAGGATTGCTCCTGATTCTGGTGATTTCATCATTTATAACGTCGGTAATCTCCGCGTTTTCAGACAGCTGGCTGGTCAGAAGATCCTTGGCACCCCGGGGGTCCCGGATAAACAAACCGCCTTCCTCTTCGTTCTGCAGGTACCCGGAGATTGCCCTGGCTCCTTCTTCTATGCGCTGTTCACCTTCTGCTACCCGCTGTTCAAGCCCTGCGACGGCCAGCCTGATACGTTCATCTTCAAAACGGATATCCCTGTCAATAAACCGGGCCAAAAGACGCTGTTTTTCGTTCAAAAAACCCTGAACAGCGTCGGCGATCCGGGTATCCTCAAACAGGGGGGCAAGACGTGGAATGTCATTGCCCGGGAACAGACCTTGTAGCTGTGATGTCAATCCGGAAAGCCTTTCCCGCGCGGCCTGATAATCATTTTCATCGTTCAGCGGCTGGGAGACCAACTCATCATAACCGGTCCCCAGGGCGGCCGCCCTTCTATACAATACAAGGATATCTTCAAGCGCCTGGACAAATGCCGTTCTCGCGGTCAAGCCCCCGTAAGACCGCAGGTCACCCCGCCACAGAGAGCCGTCCCTTGGATCCAGTACCGCTCGTGATGTCCACCCTGACAGGGATTGATAGTAGAGTTCCAGGGTATCTCCCAGCAGGGCAAATGCCGCATCCGCTGTGGTAAAATTGTCTGCCGTAAAACTGTCAAGGCCCTGCTCATAGACAGAGCTCACCATTTCAAAAGCCCCTGACTCAAGGGGATCGATAATTTCTGAAGTAAGCCGGTCTATGACGCCGGTAATGCCTTCAAACTCCTCCGCCGACGGCCGTCCGGAATACAGGTAGGCGATGTATTTGAGATGATAGATATCCTTTTCCAGATTATGGGCTTCCTGTAGTTGATCATGATACACAAGAAATGCAATTGAAATATCCACAAGCTCTGAATACAATCCGTTCAGACTGTCCATTTGTTCCGTTATTGCCGCGATTTGGTTAAGAATATCATTCAGGTCCTCCTGGACAGGCTCCTGGGGAAAATTAAGATCACCTGTTCTGGCTATCAGCCCTTCCGTCTGGCCGCGGAGATTTTTCACGCTGCTGACCAGTTCAGCCACACGCCGGTTCTGGCCGTCGACCTGATTTTCCACAATATTACCAAGGGCCAAATCTCCGAACAAATCCCGGGCAATATCTGAACCCGAAAGATAAATATCAATGGCGTCGTAGAGCCTGCCTTCGTCTATGGCTGCTTTCGCCCGGGCCATGATGGCGTCGAATCTGCTTTTCGTGGCAATGACGCCGGCAGTGGCTCGGGCTTCGACAATCAGCTCTTTTGTACGGGGATTCGGAAAAGGGTCCTGGGCTTCCATTTCCCCAATCACCGCATAGGCAAGCTCAAGATCACCCTGCAGGTAGGCATCCACAAGGCGTTGAAAGTAATCATTGTAGATTTTTTTATTGATCATGATCTGCTGGATCAACAGCTGCCCTTCATCAAACCGCGAAGGCTCGTTCACCATGAGATCTTTGATGACCAGGATCGCCTCGTCCCACCGGCGCTGATCCATGAGAGCCCGGGCGGAATCGGCTGCATCTTCCTTCTGACCACCTGCATACAGGTATAACGGAAAGACGGCGAGAATGAGCATCACAAGGTATCGAATTTGAGCAGGTTTTATCATTATCTATGCTTCAATCTACCACATTTATCGGTATATTGAGGAGGGCAGATGAATAAACCTTTCCCGAAGGGATACGTTATGTTCAAGCATACGCTTATCCTTGCGTATCCCCTCTGACCTGCCGATATACTGGTAAAAAGGCGCTGTGTGCGCTATATTTGATTGGTTGCCTATGAAAAGAAACTCCTTTCGGAGATACACACGTATAAGTATTCTCATTCTTTTGTTTCTGAGTGTATCGGGGTTTTCAGGCCTTCACGCCGACAGCGCGGATTTCTGGAATAATTATTTTGACTTTTCATCCTTCTTTCTGGATGAAAACACCGGCCTCACGGCATTTCCCCTCCTGACCATCCCATACGGTGGGAAGTACGAGGCAATGGGAACGGCTTTCTCCGCTATTGCCGACGACCACGGATTTTTCGACGCCAACCCTGCGGGAAGCGCCACCCTCGCTTTTACCGAGCTTACCTTCTCTCATAATGCATGGATTGCCGACACGGCTATTGAAGGTATCCGCTACTCTTACCGCCGGAAAAATCTCGGTCTGGGGTTTTCCGGTAAATTCCTGTATGTGCCCTTCACTGAATATGATTCCTGGGGTGAATCGGTCCACAGCGTGTATTATACCGAAGGCGTGGCCACCCTGAATGCTTCCTACAATTTTTTTCACGGGTACTACTTCCGCGGCCTGTCTGTCGGCACCAACCTGAAAGTCGCCTACCGTCATATACCGGAAGTGATCGAGGAAAATCAGTCCGCAGTGAATGTCCTGGGAGATTTCGGGCTCCTGACCCGGGTAAATTTTCTTAAATTCTACCGGGCGAGGGACAAGAACCTTTCTGTAAGCGCTGTCGTGCGGAACCTTGCCCCACCCCTTGGGGAAGCGGTGCCCAGCGAGGCCACACTGGGGCTAGGCTACAAACCTGTACGGCCGGTAACCCTTGGAATAGACGTGAATTATCCCTTTGCCTTTCTGACCAGCGAACCGGCGGAATCCTGGAACATTGCCGCCGGGGTTGATGTTCGTATTGCCGAATTTTTATCCGCTCAGACAGGGTTTCACTACAAGGGAGGGAATCCGCGCTTTTCCCTGGGAACAGCCCTGGATCTCAAATTTGTCCGTATAAACATGAATTATACCCTCGGTCTCGATACCCAGGTGCAAAACCCGGTTGACCGTTTCAGCCTCACCGCCAGCATGAACCTTGGGGACGGAGGGCGCTTTGACCTTCAGCAAAAAATTGACGAATACTACCTGGCGGGCCTTGAAGCATACGCGAAAGGTGATTTTGAGTCGGCGAGAAAGTTCTGGGAAGCAGTCCTGGAACTTGACGGCACCTTTGAACCGGCCCAGGAAAATCTGTTGATCGTTGCCCAGACCCTGTCCCTCCAGGAACAACTGGAACAATTGAACCGCGTCGAAGAATAGTCCTGTGGTATTATCGCCGTTTTAACTTCCTGCCCGCGAGCTGCCGCCTGGCGTATTCCGTTAACGCACAGGCAACCTCATCGTTGTCTCCGTTCTGGATGCCTTCCCCGGAAGCAATGTACTCAAGGATCTCGTCCCTGGTTTTCTGGGAATGCTCCTTTATGAATACCTCTATGCTGTCAACTGCCGCATGCCTTGAAAAGTGCACCGCGTCCAGCTTCCCGCGCAGCTGCACCCGTTTCCTCACCGCAGGTTCTGAGTTTTGCTCCTTTTTCGCAAGATACACATACAAACCGACAGAAGCGGCAAGGGCAATAAGAAGTTCGTCTATCATGGGCAAGGGGTCCCGCATGAAAACGGACATCCCCAGGTATACAGCCAGGAAGACCACGCTTGAAACGAGGAATTTCCGCAGAAACCGTTTTTCCTTCAGCCAGTTTTGTACTGCTGATTCTATCTTCCGGTAGAGCACCGTCCTGATGAGGGTTATTGTTTCTACCCTGGGGTCCCGCCCGTATACGCCCTGAACATCGGCATGAGGAAGTTTTGACAGAATGTCGTCGTCGGTCAGAAAGGGATGCAGAAGAATCGGTTCCCCCGACGGATGCTCAATGTGAAAAATGTAAAGACGGCTTTTCATAGGTACTAAGGTAGTGTCCGAACGACTTCAGGTCAAGACTGTTGTCTGCCTTCCAGTTGCCCCATAAGGATGTAATACATCCGGGCTATGCCGCATACGCCGATATACAAAGCTGCGGCTAATGAAGGTAACATCCCGTATGCCCCAAGAGGAGCCGGTGCTACCATGCTGAACGCGATCCCGGTAAATATCACATAGGACAATATGTGCCGGCGGCGCCGGCTCACAGCCTGTTCCCTGTCGACGGCGCCAATGTTCACCCACAGGAGTGACAACAGGTCCCTTAGCGTCATGGACACAAAGGAAACAGCCAGAAACGGTAACGGAAACCGGGAAACGGGCAACCCGCCGCCGGCTTTCAGCATATAGAGAAACACAAGGAAAAAGACCCCGGCTCCGCTTACCGCAAAAGCTCCGTTCAGGAGAAGACCCGTCCGTAAAGGCTGTGATTTCCCGGGAGCGGGCCAGACAAACAAATTCCACAAAAACTCGGAAAACACAGGGGGATACCCTGCCCACAGACCGAGGAAGACCCGCAGAAACGAAAGGACAAGCTCACAGAGAAATACGAGCCTGTGATTCTTAAGAGCCGGTAAGGTATTCAAGGACTTCATGTTTCCCAAATAATTGTGCGTATTTAGCGGCATCCATACCAAGGTTGTCTTTTAACGACGGATCCGCTCCGGCTTTCAGCAGCGCCAGGGCGGCATTTTCGTTCGCCTGGCCCAGGGCAAGAATCAGGGCGGTCTGGCCGTTTTTACTCCGTACATCCAGATTACTGCCCGCACTCACCAGGATATTGATCAGGTCCTCGTCTCCTGAAGCTGCAGCATCCATCAGAGGGGTATTTCCCCTGTCTTCGCTCACTCTGTTTATATCAACCCCCTTTTTGATAAGGAGAGATACTATGCTGCGGTGGCCGCCGCGGATTGCCAGGGAAAGGGCGGAAACACCCCGTTTATTTTTGACATCAGGAGAAAAGCCCGCGCGTAAAAAAAGCTCTACAGCCTTCAAGGCTCCTTCCGACACCGATTCGCAGAATGCCTCAGTGCTGAATGCTATGCCTGACGACGCCAGCTCCTCTTTTGAGGTTCTGATCATTTCATTGAACAGGTACTTTTCCTTTTCCATACGGAAAAAAGCGAGAATATCACCCGAAGGAAAAAACCCCGTGCTATTCCCGGCGAGAGGCGCTAAAAGAAAAAGGGGTTTTCCGGAACCGAGGGCATAGGAGGCCACCTGCACAAACCACAGGCTTTCCTCATCATCTTTGTCAGGTGCCGCGACAAAATGAGTGTGGCCTTCCAGGAGTTTAACGGCAGCCCCGCTCAACGAACCGAAAAAAGAGGAATCCCGTATTTCATGGGGGATACCGAGGCTTTCCGTTTTTGCGAGGCCTTCGACGCATTCGCTGCGGAGACTGGGGGAATAGATGCCTAAAATGTTCACGTCACTTATTAATATCGACCCGCGCAGACGGATTTGCAAGCAGTATTTCCCCTGTCCGGCGTCCGGCTGCCGGGCCCGCGGGTAATGGGAATAAGCTCTTCAGTTTCAAGAATACACACACCGAACTCCTTCTGTATCCGCCCCCGGACAATAAAGCAGATGTGGCGGGCCAAAAAGCCTTCAAACCGCCCATAACGGTCAGGAAAAATGACCGTTTCAAACAGGCCTTCAGGATCTTCGTAGGTTACGAAACACATTTCCCTGCGGTCCCGGGTGCGGACCTCCTTCCCTGTAACCAGAATGCCGGCGATAGCCACCTGCCGGCCCGCCATCCGGGGTACGGCTGTTGAGGAAACAAGGGACAGCCGGTGCTTTTTACACGCCGTCAGAATCTCCTGCCGGAACAGCTCGAGGGGATGGGCGGAAAACAGCATATCGAGGGTCTGCATTTCGTTGAGTATTTTTGCACGGACAGAATAATCCGCGAGTCCGGCAGGAGGGGACGGCAGGCCGAACAAAGACGCCGATTCCGCATCCCGGGCATCCCTGGCATAATGGAAATAAAGCCAGAACATCTGCGGCCGGTTGTAACCCGGGCACAGGCCGTCAAGGGCGCCGCTTCTGACCAGTACGCTCATGTCCGAAAAATCCGGCCGCACCCGGTCCAGGAAGTCTTCCAGATCATCGTAGCCTCCCCTCTTTTCCCGCTGCTCGAGAATCGAGTCGATACACCGCCGCCTGACCCCCTTGAGCTGCCCCAGGCCTACCCGCATGGCGCTGCCTTCCACGGTGTAGCGGTATGAACTTGCGTTGACACAGGGAAGGCGGACCTCGAACCCCAGTCGCCGGCACATGTTTACATACGCCGCCCGGGAATAAAACCCTCCGCCGTTGTTTATGACCGACACAAGAAACGGAAGGGGATACCGCTGTTTGAGCCAACCGAGGCGGTAGGAGACAAGAGCGTAGGACGCGCTGTGGGCTTTACAGAAGGAATATCCCTCAAAGGAAAGGATTCCTTCCCACAGGATGCCGGCAGCTTCCGGCCCCACACCGTTGTCCGCGGCCCCCTTGAAAAAGCGCTCTTTGAGCTCATCCAGCCGGACACCCTTGTGCTTCTTGGAGAGTATTTTCCGGAGGCCGTCGGCCTCCTCCGGTGAAAAACCGCAGATACCGATAGCGACCCTGGCCACGTCTTCCTGGTACACCATGATACCGAAGGTCTCCGCCAGAATGGACCCAAGCCTGGGATGGGCCGGCTCATAGGGTGCCCCGCGGAGACGCTCGACATACTGATGTATGTACTTGTTCGCCGCGGGGCGGATGATCGAACTGGCCACCACCAGATGGGGATAATCCCCGCAGCCCATTTTTTTCAGCAACTGCCGGGTCGCCGGCGACTCGACGTAAAAAACACCCATGGTATCCCCTGCCTCGATCATCTGCCGGGTGGCCGGATCATCCAGGGGCGAAAAGGTTTCCCACTCGATGAGATCCTCCCCCCGGGCTGTCCGGGTATCGTTCACCAGATTGATGGTATCCCGCAACACCCCCAGGGAACGGTTGCCCAGCAGGTCGATTTTTACCAGCCCGGCCTCCTCGGTACCGTCCTTTTCCCAGGGAATGACCGGCAGACCCAGAGGGGAAATCTGGATATGGGCATGGCGGGAGATGTCCCCTGGGGTGATAACCACCCCCCCGGGATGGGTCCCCAGATTACGGGGAATGCCCTTGAGCCATCCCCTCGCCTCTTCCAGAAACCCGGGCAGGGGCCGGCGGTCTATCCGGTATTCATCAGACAGGCCGCGTATTTGATCCTCCTCGAGCCCGAAGGCCCGGGCAGGGTCCCGGATGCTTGAACGGGGACCGAAGGTGATATGATCGGCGACCATTCCCGACCGCCCGCGGTAGGCCGCAAACACGTAATCAAGGACCTTCCTCCGCTCGTCCCAGGGAAAGTCCACATCGATATCGGGCGGGTCCTTGCGCCCCATGTTCAGGAAGCGCTCAAAAAACAGGTTGTGGGCCAGGGGGTCCACATGGGTGATCCCCAACAGATAGGACACAATACTCGCGGCGGAACTGCCGCGGCCGCAGGTACGGGGGCACTGGGAGACGATATCGTGGACCACGAGGAAGTACCCGGCAAAGCCTTTTCGCTGGATGATCGACAGTTCGTAGGACAGCCGGGCCCGGATATCCGGTGTCTCCGTGCCGTAACGCCGCCGTATACCCTGACGGCACAGTGAAGCGAGATACACATATTCCTGGTCCCGGGTCATACCGCCGAAGGCGGGAAAGATGAACCCAGGAGGAGAAAACTCAAAGGCAGCATCACGGACCAGCCGCTGGGCATTGAATACCGCGTCGGGTACCGCAGAAAAGAAGGCCGCGAATTCTTCCCTGCTGCACAGCCGGAAGGCCTCGGGAAGGGCCGGCCCGGCGTCCGTCACGACACTGTTTTCGTCTATGACCCGCAGAAGACGATAGTGCTCACGCTGGTCCTCGTCGAGATAGATGCCCCGGTTGAGGGCCAGAATGGGCAGTTTCAGTTCTCCCGCCTGGCGGACCAGCCGCCGGAAAGGCCGCCCCCACTGCAGCATCATATACAGGCCCTGCCGGGAACGTCCCGACAGACGGGAAAGAAGGTCCGCATGGGGGGAAGCAACTGCGGCGCCCTTCCACCCGTATTCGAGAAGATCCCCGACAGGGTCATAATTACCGGCAATGGAAATGTGGGGCGACGGAGCTGCGCCTTTGGCAAGGCGTTGATGTTCGACCACCCTGGTGATAATCTGGTTTATGCGGCCGAACCCTTCCCGGTTCAGCGCATAGAGGGTGAACACATAGCGGCCGCCGAAGTGGATCTCCGATCCGGCCAGGGCCTTGAGACCGAACGCCCGGGCGCTGCGGAACAGATCGGGCACTCCGTAAAACCCGTTCACATCACAGACTCCCAGGGCACCGGCGCCCTGGGCACGGGCGTGGGCGCACAGGGCCTCCATGGAAAGGACCCCTTTGAGAAAGGAATAGTGGGACCGGCAATGAAGGGGATCGTATCCCCCTGGTCCCGGATGCCCGGCAGCGGTACTGCGGGAACAACGGCTGATGACAGTTTTGTTTGACATATACTATACATTAGTTTAGTATCTAATACCGGAAGGATCAATGGCGGAACCCTGTTTTTTTCATGTTGATATGGACGCGTTTTATGCCTCGGTGGAACAGCGGGACAACCCGTCCCTCAAGGGTAAACCGGTCATCATCGGCGCCCTTCCCGGGCACCGCGGGGTGGTTTCGGCCTGCTCATACGAGGCCCGTACCTACGGTGTGCGATCGGCAATGCCGGTATCCGAAGCCTACCGGCGCTGCCCCAAGGGTGTATATATTCTTCCCCGCATGGACCGTTACATTGATGTTTCCAGGGGAATCATGGCCCTGTTCGGCAATTATTCCCCCAGGGTCCAGCAGCTTTCGGTAGATGAAGCCTTTCTGGACATGACCGGCACCCGGCGTCTTTTCGGCCCCCCGGTCAAGGCCGCCCAAACCCTCAAAGAAGATATCATGTCAGTTTTCGGTCTTACGGTATCCGTAGGGATCGCCCCGACAAAGTACCTGGCAAAAATGGCGTCTGAATTCAGGAAACCCGACGGACTGTACCGGGTACTCAAGGGTCGGGAGCTTGAGTTTCTGGACCAGCTTGAGCTGAAAGACATCTGGGGTCTGGGCAAAAAAACCGTCGAGCGCCTGGAGGAGTGCAACATCTGCAGCATACAGAGCCTCAGAAACACTGAGCTGGGGCTGCTCAAACGCATGGTGGGGGAAGCCGCCGGAGAATTCCTCCACAACGCGGTCAGGGGCGTCGACATGGGCATGTTCGAGGGAGACCCGAAGTCCCATTCGGTGAGCAACGAAATCACCTTTGAACGAGACACGAATGACAAGGAAGTCGTGTTTCAGACCCTTCTGGAACTGTCCCATCAGGTCATGTTCCGTATCATAGACGCAGGGGCTTCCAGCAGCACCGTCCAGCTTAAAGTCCGGCATGCCGACTTTACCACCACCACCGCCCGCACTACCCTCCGTAAACCCTTCACCTGCGCCGAAGAAATTTACAGCATTGCAAAAAACCTCCTTACCACCCGGTGGAACGGTTCAAGCAAACTCAGGCTTATCGGAATAGGTCTTTCAAATGTGGCGGTAAAATCCGCAGCATCACAGCAGGAACTTTTTGAAGACAGCTACGACAGGAAGAAGAAAGTGGAAATGACGGTGCTTGAGCTGAACAAACGTTACGGAGCAAAGGATAAAACGGTAACGAAGGCAAGCCTCCGCGCCTTCCGGCCCCGGCATATTCCCGACTCCTGATCATGAACGGCCTGAATGCCGCGGCATCAGCATCACATTTCTTCACCTGTGCCTCGCCTTCCTGGAACCTTCCTGGAAAAATGACGCACAGACGACAGGCAAACCTCTTGCCTTTCCACCCGGAACTGATACATCTTTTTGTCATGACTACCCAAATGATGAAAGGGGAAGACAGGGCTCTGTGTATCCGCAAAGGCAGTATTGGCCGGGGTCCTGTCATTTACTGGATGTCCCGCGACCAGCGGACAAAAGACAACTGGGCGCTCTTGTATGCCCAGGAACTCGCACGACACCATAACACAGAGCTGCATGTCATGCTTGTCTTTACCCCCGAACCCGCGCCTCCGGCTTTCCGATATTACCGCTTCATGATCGACGGTTTGCAGGAAATTGAAAAAAACCTCATGGAGCTGGGAATTCCCTTCCGGGTATATCTACCGAAAGACACACAATATAGAGTTTCACCCTTCACCGGCGCGGCAGCAGTGGTAACGGATTTTTCACCCTTACGCCACCAC
>JAFGQL010000091.1 GCA_016935695.1 Spirochaetales bacterium | reverse complement strand
TTCAAGGGATGCTGCAAGTACAGTGCCCCGTTTGGTTTCTGCGATGCTGTGTATTTCATCGACGATAACACAACGTATTCCCGATAAGAGATTGCGACCCTTTTCCTGGCTCAATAATAGAAAAAAAGTTTCTGGTGTAGTTATAAAAATGGATGGAGGGTTCTTGAATATGCGCTGACGCTCGGAGGGAGAGCTGTCTCCGCTGCGTAGCCGGACGCTCAGTTCAGGAACATTCATGCCAGTGTTTGCAAAGCGTTCATGAATACTCTGTAATGGTTTAAGGAGATTTTGTTCAATGTCACTGTTCAGGGCTTTTAGTGGAGATATATACAGGATGGAAGTCCTGTCGGACGGCCAGACACCGGTATACAGTTGATTCAGACCCCAGAGGAAGGCCGCGAAGGTCTTGCCCGATCCTGTAGGGGCGCATACAAGAACATGTTCTCCTGAGCTGACTGCCTCCCAGGTATCTTTTTGTACTTCCAGAGGAGAGGTATATGTGTCTGCAAACCACTCTGATATGACCGGGTGAAATAAGCCCATGCCTGAATATACTACAGGTTTTGCAGCGTGAATCAAGGCGGGGAGACAGATTAAGTAATTTTTTTAAACCTTACTTTTGTACGCATATAGGTGTCAACATATATACAATAACATATATGCATAACGATAAATTCCCTGAGAGTTTCACTGTAGGGGACAAGATGGCTTCCCCTGGATAGGATTCTGTTCACGTTCGTATCTATTAAGAATTCCAGAGAAGAGAAGTACACAATTTCCTTGTCGGTAAAAAAAGAGTTCAGATCCCGCAGGATGTTCTGTTCAACATCGTCCCTTTGAAGGTTTTTTTCCGGGATACGGTGCCATAGAGAATCAAGTTTTTCCTTTAACTCATTTTCGCTGGAACAACCGCAATGGCGGAGAATCCTGGGAACCTGTACGTGTACCGGCATGACATCCTGATCTTTAGGTACCGAGATGATTTCGTGCCATTGGGGCAGTGCGTCTTTTTTACGTTCCTGTTCCGGTTTGTGAAGATACAATGAACGGTAAACCCAGTGGAGAATCCGGAATATCAACCGCGCAATCTGACTTAATGGACTGAGAAGGGCCTGGTTAATAAGATCATAGGTTTCCTGACGGTCAATTTTTAAAGCCAGATCAAGACGCTCTATCCCGTGTTCCTTCAAAAGGCGTACCCGCGGAGACAGGATGCTTGCTGCGTCCAGATATGCATCGAGATGTTCATTGTGCAGGAAACAGCTGAGTGTATAAAAGTAGGTGTCGAGCTGGTATTTCAGTTGTTTTCTGAACACCATATCGCTAAACATTCCTTCATCGAAAGCATGGCGTTTAAGTTTATTTTTCCACTCGTTTTTGATACGGTCCCTTATTTCTTCGGAAGCTTTTATAAGTCTGGATTCAAGAAAGCTGTCGAGGTTAGCGACATGAATGAGATATTCTTCCCGGATTTTGTCTTTGGTTATTGTCTGTTTGAGTATCATGGGCGCGGGAAGACTGGTTCCCAAACCTACATAGTCTTTCTCGAAATTTCTGTAGATATTTAAAAACTCGTCTTCCCTTACTTCCGGGTTTGCTTTGAGTGCATTGTTTTTCAATTCATTCACGGTCAGGAACCCGCTCAAGGATTGCTTTATAGCCTGGAGCAATGATGAATTGTTTATGGTATGGTGATGCCGTTTATTCAATATTCCTTTGAACAGGAAGTAAACTGACTGGAAAAAATCAAAATCCCCCCTGTTATCCTTGGTGAACCGGGTAAGGATATAGTTGTTTTCACTTGACAGGGTGTCGTTCAGGAAATTCTCCAAATGGCCCTCATCTTTGGCGGTATACGCCAGGACAATCCTTGCAATATCTTCCCTGGTGTTCTTTTCTGTAAGTGATTTAAGTTTCCCTATCTCCATTTCAATCAATTCCAGATTACGTCCGCGTAAACTGTTTTTATACCGCTGAATTTTTTCACTGTAGTAATCAGGATTTGAACCGGCTAATCCCGCCAGATGGTCCGCCACCTTGACCATACAGATTTCTTTCATCCTTCCAACGACCGAACCGGTAACAAGTATATCCGGCAGGTTTTCATCATCAAAGTTAACACGAATCAATCCTTCGGTTCTGGCAAGTTTCTTGCTGTTGTAACCTGAAAAATCATCCACATGAATGTCAAAAAGATGAGTACCGGTTTCGGTGAAAACAGAAGAAGGAAAAGGAGGGCGTGGGGGAGGCCCGGCAATGATACGTGTATACCTTTCTTCTATGTAGCTGCGGTATTGCTCCCGTTCACCTTCAAGAACACGCTTAGGACGGATTTCAATTTCAGCGAGCCCCAAGGAACAATATCCATCACGAATAAGTTTTTTCAGGAGAGTGCTTTTTTTAATGTCAATGCGTTTTCGGGGCAGAACAGAATGGGGAATCACCAGGCTGGAAAAATGATTGACCAGTTCCCGTATGCTGATGAGTTCCTGATATTCACTGTCGCTAAGCTCAAGTTCCCGGTCCAGCCAAAGGATCACTTTTTCGGGAATTTTTGACTGGCTGCTTCGTTCCATTTCTTACACAGTATAGATGCTAACGATTTTTATGGCAAACAAAAAACAGATAGTGACCCAGAATCTGACACCACCGAGTTCTAAAGGTTCAGCCGCATCTTCAGTATGGGTATTTCTGAAAACATAGGCCTCCGACAGTTGTTCAGCTCTGGAGAACAATAACAAAAGAGGGGACAAAAGAAGGGTTTGGCCGTATTCAAGATAAGATATGGAGGCTCTTTTGCGGAAATGGAGATGCTGCCGGTGGGACTTGAGTACAGAAACGGCTTCTATGAGAAAACGGTAGCTCATTGCCGCCATGAACGAGACCTGCCTCGCAGGAATAAACGGAATGAACCTGAACAGTGTATGGGTGCCCCGCTGGATATCTCCCGGCTTTAACGGAGAAAGCATAATAAGGACAAAGGCGGTAGATACCAGAAGGGGAAGACTTCTGTAGAGCGCTGCTGTCAGCCACGACGCTGCGGGTGTGCTAAAGCTCATTGAACCGATCAGATACATGCAGAAAAGAAACAGCTGTATCTTTATTATACGTAAAAACAGTTCCCCTTTGGATTCAGACAGAAACAGTAACAATACGCCTAAGGGAAGGTAAAAAAGAGCCGCAAGACAGGAAGAAGAAGCAATGAGCATTCCGCCAGTAAAGGCAGTGAGCATATTTTGCGCCGGAGTTTTCATTTCCATACACATTCACATACCGGTATATCCGGAACACGGAAACCCAATGCAGAGTGATGGGGTTTTACTTGTCCGGGTAAGATGTCAAGAGAAATACGGCCGGTATTCAGGCAAATGAGCCGGGATGAATATGCGAGTATTTTGGAAATATCATGGGTGACAAGAAAAACACAGGTACCCTTTTCATGTATGTTGTGCAAAAGGGACGACATCTCGCGTACACCATCATAATCAAGCTCAGTAAAGGGTTCGTCCAAAATAAGTATTTCCGGTTCACTGGTGAGGGCGGATACCAGCGAAACCCGCTTTTTCTCACCGCCGGAGAGCAGGGCTGTAGGTTTATCCAGAAGATGGGAAACGCCCAGGTTTTTAATGATATTGTCATTCCTTGCCATCAAGTCCTTTGAAGATGAAAACAGAATGTCCTCAAGCACGGTAGCGCCGAGCATATAGTTTTCCGGATGCTGCGGAACATAGGATACTCTGTCTTTAGATTGAGACAAGGGCTTTCGCAGCCGTGAACCGCGGAGAAGAACGCTTTCATATACATCAGGTTCGAATCCAAGAAGCGAGCGGATCAGCATCGTTTTACCCGCGCCATTCGGACCTGTGCATACAATGAATTCTCCGGTGCGAACGGAGAAATCTGGAATATCAAGAAGTCGGCTGCCATCTTTTTCAAGAACAAGTCCGGAAAGCCTGAATATGTCTTCAGCCATTACTGTGAACCGAATTTCCAATGTCGCTGTTCCGTTGTGGAGAGTCCCAAGTCCGGTTGAGGATAAATCGGCCGGCATTGGCGGAAATATAGCGCACAACTGCAACAGAAATGAAACCTTTAAGAATGTCACCTGCAATAAAAGGAAAAAAACCAAGGGTCAGGCTTTTTATCCAATCTGTCTGAAGCACCCATGAAAGCCAGGGAATAGCAGGCAGATAGATTGAAAGCATACCTAACACCGTTCCTGCAAGGTAACCTTTAAAACTGCCTCGTGCAATATTTCGCGATAAGCCGGAAGTAATGGAACAGAGCAGATAACCGAAAAGATATCCTCCGCTGGGACCCATGAATACTGCGACGCCTCCGCCGCTGGAGAACACCGGAAGGCCCAGCGTACCGAACAACAAATATAGCCCTACAGACAGACTGCCCCATAAAGGACCGAGGACAAAGCCTCCGAGCACCAGGAATATATTAGTCAATACTATGGGAACAGGTGGAATCGGAATACGGATTATTGTTCCCGCAACATACAAAGCTGAAAAAAGGGAAGCAAACATCATGTTTTTTACAGTGTTCATTTATATGTCTCCGTTATGAATCGTTAATGCCTGTATTGACGGATGTCTCATGTATATTTTATCCATAAAGACTCCGGGTGCCCCCTCAGGAATTTTTTCTGAGGTCAGCACTGCGTCCTTTAAAAGATGACGGTGTTTATTAAAAAACTCAACAATACGGGGAACAGGCATCTTGTTTAAAAAATCTAAAAAGATCGTCAAGTAGGAATTTACGATGTCTGCGCGTGATGTTGGTTTTGAAACAAACTGATCAAGGCAGGCCGCACCGGTCTTGGATGGCTTATTATGCACATAGAGGCCGGTACCAAGCATACACTTTCCCGATGAATAATATCCTCCATGTACTTCCATCAACAAGCCGCCTATTTTTTTATTATCCAGTATAAAATCCGACGGCCACATAAAAGATACGGAGACACCGTACAGCTCGTAAAGAACACGGATGATGGCAGTGGCTGAAAGGTACTGGTATATGTCACAGCAGAATATCGGATACGAGGATGAAAAGGCCAAGGTACCGTACAGCCCGCCATCAGGAGACTCCCAGGCTGTTCCGTCGTACCCTCTGCCTTCGGTCTGCGCATCGGCACTGATGAATGTGAATTCACCGGTCAGGTCTTTCTGCAGCACAGCGTTCATAGTGGAGGCAATGGTATCGTAGTGGTAAACCGTCGTGTTTTTCCTTTCAATTTGTAGATTATCCGGCGTATCCGGTTTACCCGCCAGTGTATATCCCTTTGCAGATGTGGAGATGGCGTATCCATTCCTTCGAAGTGTCTGTATATGCTTCCACACGGCTACCTTTGATACACCCACTTGTTTCCCGATACAGGTACCGCTCACCGGGCTTTCGGAGGAGGCTAAAATGTCATAGATTAATTTATGTATATCGTTAACCATGTGTGAATCAATAGTTAACGTAATAAGCAGAATGCGTCAATAGTCACAATATCGTTTGCGCGACAGTTTATCCGAAAATTGTCCGCTTTTTTACCTCGGTACGAATGGTAACCCCGGAAAATTTTGTAGCGATACAAATCTCGTCATAGACATTCCTGAGGGCCTGTACTTCAAGAATGCCAGTCACGGTACTGATACGTATGCCTTTGATGGAGTCGACGCTTTCCAATGCAATTTTCAGCTTTTCAGCCTTTTCCGGTGTCAGGCTGTCGATGACATATTTAAAGACTTTCGGCTTTTTCATGACCCACTTATAACATATATTGTGCTAAAATGCAAAAGTGACAATTAGGGTAACCTATGTTGTTAAAAAGAGTGAACAATCATTGAAAAAGGTATTTTTTCGTGATTATACTTAACTAGACTTTAGAAAGAGGAGATTCGTTATGAAAAAAGCTGTTCTATTTCTTTTGGTAATGTTGTCAGTTTTCGCAGTATCCTGCGCGTCGAAAGACGAGGTAGATACAAAAGACATGCCCGAATGGTTTCTTAATGTACCGGTAGCAGAAGATGCTTACTACGCCTCTGGTATGTATAAATCCCAGAACCCCCAGATGGCTATTACTGCGGCTACTTCCCAGGCTCGAGATGAAATTGCCCGCCAGGTTAGCCTTGAAGTATCCAACGCGGTGAAGTCCTATGCACAGGAAGCAGGCGTTGACGGCGACAGCCAGGTAATCAATTTTATTGAAACCGTATCAAAACAGATTGCCGATACCACGCTTGTCGGGTCAAAGGTCATCGAAAAACACCTTTCAAAAGACGGGACTGTGTATGTGCTGGTAATGTATGAAAAGTCAGCATTGAAAGATTCCGCTTTATCTGAATTCCAGCGGAATGAAAGTGCCGCATTTGCAGAATTTAAAGCTGCGGAAGCCATGAAGTGGCTTGATAAAGAACTGGAAAGCGAATAAACAGCACTACATATATGCGGGGGAACACCGGATCCCCCGCATTTTTTATATGGGGTCATTGTGAAGCCATTTTTTTTTGTCATTCTGCTGTGTTTACTACTGTGTATAAATTGCGTTTCTAAAGATCCTGAACCCGCTGATGAAGTAACCCAGGGTGTCTATGATACCTGGACCAGCAGACGTGTTTATTATTTTGAACATGCACCATGGCAGGAGCATATTCAGCCTGTTGAAGGGCTCCATGACATAGAAGGATTCCCTGATTGGGTATGGAACAACATTCCAGCCGGAGACATTCCTTTGTTTCTCGGTATTGCGTATCCTTACGTTGATGAAGAGAAGGAACGGCAAGCCGCCCTGGAATATGCCGCAATGCAGGCAGTCAGATATAATAAAATTATCGGTTTAGCACATTCAGTTACGGTCCGCAGAGGTTCCAGCCATTATTACAGCCAGGAGGTTATTGCCCGGTATGACGAGGACGAGGTTCCTGTCATGGCCGAGGAATTAATTGTTCTTGCTGAATCAAGAAATGAAAAAGGGACCTTTCTTCTGACATGTCACCCGCAGTTGAAAATTTCTCCTTCCTTTGTAAAAGTACCGGAGGGATACCGTTTTCGTATTGAGGATACCCTTCCTGACGTACCCGGGTTTAAACTGGCTGCAGGCGGTTCGCGGAAATATGTACGCATCAGTGATTCATTGATAGCCGCAGATAAAAATGCGTTTGCTGAACTCTTGAAACAGCAGCACGTGCATATTGTAAACCAGCAGGACCTGGAGAGTATTGTAGACAGTGGGGATATATTCTCCGACGATACCTATGAGTACTCGACGGGGATTCTGCGCGGTTTTTACATCATCGCCCGCTGGACGGACGGAGAATATTTTTATTCGGTTGCCATTGCTCCCGAGTAAAAAAGTATATTATGCTCTAAGATGTTAGCGTTGATTCCATTTCAAGGATACTATCATGAAGTACATATCATTTTTAGCAATCACCATTACGCTTATTTCCTGTGTAAGCGCCCCGTCCAAACCGGAATGGGTGCAAAAACAGCCGACAGATCCAAAATACTACATTGGAATCGGGTATTCAAATACAGGAATTGAAGGAGAGGACAGGGAGCTGGCCAGAAAAGCGGCCCTGGGAGAGATGGCTTCATCAATTTCCACGAGTATCAAGGGTGAACTGGAAGTACTGCAGCAGGACAGTTCTGACGGCGAGAGTTTTAGCCGTATTACCAACAGAATTGTCGAGAATATCAACCACGTTCTGGAAGGTGTGAGCATCTTTGATTCTTATTACTCGACAAAAGACGGGTATTGGGTGTACATGCGATTTTCTAAGGCGGATTTTGAGCTCCAGAAACAGAGGTTGCGTGAACGAGTACTGAACATTATAAAGGAAGGCGAAAATGCGGATATATCTAAACGAATTTCCGCCTATGTAACAGCCCTTGGTATTCTCACCGAATCGCCCTACATCGCCAGCATAAAAGACGAAACAGGAAATGGTATTCTTCTGGATACTATCGAGTCCAGGGTGTTTGATTATGTTTCCGGTATTAAAATAAACTCCCGCGACAAGGTAATTCTTGCGGAACCGGGAAAAGCTGTGCCGATGGATATTTTTGTGAGTTACAGGGACGAAGGCCTGGATGGCATTCCGGTCAGGATATACAGCAAAAACAATGGCAGTGAACATACTGTCTTCAGCAACAGCGGCGGGACATACACACAAGGCGTTGACATAGAAGGGCTCATTACTGGTGAAAATCATATCGTCCTGAGTTTGGACCTGAAAAAACTGAATATAGAAGACGGGCTCATGCGAAGGAAACTTGCAAACCCGGAATTTCCCGTCATTGTGAAGGTCGATCAGCTTAAAGCACGGTTTGTGTTCCGGCAAAACGGCGGAGAAACCGTTCCAGGCGTTGAAGGTATGACCCATGCATTGTTTTCCAGAAGCGGATTTCCCATAAAGATTACTGACGAGGCAGCTTCCCTGACGCTGGATGTGGAGCTTGTTCTGGAGGATTTTCCACGCTTTGATGAAAAGGCGCTTTTTATCAGTCAGGCCCGGATGATTGTAAAGATCATACGTAACGGAGATACCATCTACACCTATGAGAGTCCCGCGCAGAAAGACGGAGGCATCACCATGGCTCAATCCTATGAGCGGACGGTCAAAAAGCTCTTAAACAAAATGGGAAATGACCAGGGCTATATAGAAGAAATTACAAGGTATCTCGGTGTAGAGTAATAAAGTGAATCAGGAACAGGTTAAAAAGACTCTGTTGGAAGTTCATCCCAGTGATGAATATTTCAGTGTTGTTTTTACAGGAAAGAAGAGCAGGAAAGTAGACGGCTTATATTATCCTGATAAGCGAGAAATACTCATACATAATAAAAACATGGAGACAGAAGACGAGATTTTATACACTGCACTCCATGAATACGCTCACCATTTACATTTTACCGGCGGCGGTATTCCGGTTTCAAGAAGGTCTCATACAAGAGAGTTCTGGAACATATTCCATAAACTCCTGGAGACGGCCGAGACGAAAGGTTTGTTAAAGAATGTTTTCCGTATCAATCCGAAATTTGTCGCATTGACACAAAAAATAAAAGAACAATACATGGAGAAGAACGGTACCTTGATGCAGGAATTCGGCAGGCTCCTCTGCGATGCCCTGCACTTATGTGAGGAATATCATGTAAGTTTTGAGGATTATGTTGACAGGGAAATAGGGCTGTACCGGCATTCTGCCAAAACATTAATGAATGTATACAAAAAGGACATTGATCCGGCCCTCGGGTATGAAAACATGGCTGCCCTGTCGCGCATTCGTGATGACGAGAAACGACATCAGGCAGAAAAAGCGTTTTTAAGCGGGCAAAGTCCCGACCGTGTTCTCCACATGTATAAAAACGAGGAACCTGCTAAAGACCCGTTCATGCGTCTGGAAGCGGAAAGATCCCGCTTAAAAAAGACCATTTCAACGTTGCAGAAAAAACTCGAAAGTATTGAGGCTGAATTGCACAACATTTCGGCGCAATGAAGTAAAAAAAAGAAACTACAGGTATCCCGCGCAGCAGGTGTTGCATCGGCCACAGAATTAATCTATAGTCCTCACAATCCTTTTTTGGGATTTGCGGTCGCAGTTACCCGCATTATCAAAACGACGGAGGTGCCTCTGTGTTTCTTTCTGCCATGCCCAATGAACTGTTATGGGTAATCATGCTTTTACTAAATTTTACGCTGATCGTTGTATTGTACCGGCTTATGGGAAAAACGGGATTGTTTATATGGATACCCATTTCGGTGATTATTGCAAATATCCAGGTATTAAAAACAGTACAGCTCTTTGGTTTCACCGCTACCCTCGGGAACATAGTATATGCATCAAGTTTTCTTGTAACGGACATATTATCCGAGAATTACGGGAAAAATGATGCCAGGAAGGCGGTATGTATAGGCTTTTTCGCCATTACGATTATGACGCTTCTCATGAATCTTGCGTTAGTATTCAAGCCGGATCAATCGGATTTTGCCCAGGAACACCTGAAGGCCATCTTTACCATGATGCCGCGTATCGCCCTTGCCAGCCTTGCCGCGTACATACTTTCCCAGTTGCATGATGTATGGGCGTATGATTTCTGGAAAAGGCGCTTTCCTTCCGATTCTCTTATCTGGCTGCGCAATAATGCGAGTACAATGGTAAGCCAGCTCATTGATTCGGTAGTGTTTGTGTTTCTTGCGTTCTGGGCACAGTATGATACGCGAGTACTGCTGGAAATATTGTTAACCACCTATCTGATGAAATGGTTAGTCGCAGTCGCCGACACGCCGTTTATTTATATTTCAAAGCGTATGTATAAAAACATTAAGGATTTGCCGGCATAGTAAATATATGGCCTTCAAGGGTATGAACACTGATAGGCGTTTTGAAAACCGCAGAAAGTGTGTCAGGTGCTATTACCTGGTCAGGTGTTCCGTGTGCAGCAATCTGTCCTTCGGAAAGCAGATACACGTAATCGGCATAACGGGCGGCGAAATTAAGGTCGTGCAGGCTCACGAAAACCGTCTTTCCGCTTTTACATATACGCTGTAATTCATTCATGATGCTCACCTGGTAGTGAAGATCCAGATGGGCAATCGGTTCGTCAAGAACAAGCACCTCCGGTTCTCCTGCCAGGGCTCTCGCAATTTTCGCGCGCTGGAATTCTCCACCCGATATTCTTGTGATGGACCGGTGTGCGAAAGCCGAGAGACCGGTCTCTTTCAAGGTTGCATCAACAATTTCAGCGGAATGGCTGTCCAGTTTTGAGAAGAATCTGCGGTGAGGATAACGCCCCATTGCTACGAAGTCATGCACCGTATACGGCCAGTTAACTTCTATGGATTGAGACACCCGCGCAAGGCGGCGGGAAAATTGCTTAAGCGGTATGTTGTAGATATTCTGGTTATCAAGCTCTACTGTTCCACTTAACGGTTTGAGAATCCTTGTGATTCCCCGCAGTAAGCTGGTTTTTCCAGAACCGTTAGGTCCGAGCAAGACTGTTAAGCGGCTCGATGGAATACACATATCAATGTGAGTTACAACAGGTGTGGATGAATATCCGCAGCTGAAATTCTCAAGGGTCAGGGCGCTCATCTCTGTTCTGCTCCGTTACGCGCATAGAGGAGATAAAGGAAAAAGGGAGCACCAAGTAACGAAGTAATTATTCCCACTGGTAATTCCCTCGGATATAACAGTGTTCTGGCAATTATGTCTGATGCGACCAGCAGCAGTCCTCCTACAAGGGAGGAGAGTAGGAAAAGCCGTGAATGTCTGGGGCCTATGAATAATCTGGAGATGTGGGGTGCAATGAGACCGGCGAATGCGATAACACCACAAACAGAGACGGCAGAAGCAGTAATAACAGTGGCTGTTATTATAGTCATCGTCCGTACAAGACCTACCGGAACACCGGACGATGCGGCTGATTCATCCCCGAAGGATAAAAGATCCAGGCTGTATGAAAGAAGCAGCAAAAATCCGAACCCGAAAAGTGTTGTGATAAAAAGCACCATAACATCCGAGTAATCAGAAGAGGTGAAACTGCCTAAGAGCCAAAAAAACACGGTATACAAATCTTCGCTGTGAAGAAACAGAATAAACGTGACAAGAGATGAAATAAACGACGATACTGCAATTCCTGCCAAAAGCAGGGATACTACAGGAGGGTTATGTTCATTCCCGCGCGCGAAAACAAAAACAAGAGCGACTGTCAAAATGGAACCAGTAAAAGCGGCAGCAGATAGACTTGCTGATGCGCCAAGAGAAAAACCGTATACAGTCGCGATGGTTGCGCCGAGCGATGCCCCTGATGATGCGCCAATGATATACGGGTCGGCCAGAGGATTCCTGAAAATTCCCTGGAAGGCGGCTCCGCTCAAACCAAGGGCGCATCCGGCAAGTGCCGATAACACTACACGGGGCAGCCTCAGACGAATCAGGATAGTCCGGACTGGATCATCCTTCTGATGGGAACTGGATATCAGTGAACGAATGAGATTTCCAGGATCAAGGTTGACTGATCCGACACTCATGCTCAACCACATGGCAAGAATAAGAAGGACCGCAACAAAAAAAATAAGGATCGGATATTTCATTGGATGTTTCCTTCCAACGAAGGATGAAGTAATGATGCTATCTGTAAGAGTCCATCGACAAATCTGGGGCCGGGACGAGAAAAGATATCTTCATCGACAAAGAAGACACGCCTGGATGAGACCGCTTCAATCAGGTTCCAACCTGTACGTTCATAAACAGTTTCAACGGTAAGCGTTCCTCGTTTTGAGTTTGATAGAATAATTACTTCCGGATTTCTGAGAATGATTGATTCACTGGATACCTGGGGCCATTGGGAATCTGTGTCGGCGAAGATATTGACTGCATTAAGGTAATGAAACCCTTCGTGAATAAATGAACCGGGACCTGCTGTTATATAGGGATCGTCCCATACCTCCCAATATACGGAAACAGGAGAAAGGGAAGAACACAGTAGAAGTGCTTTATTAAACGATGCGTTTATTTTACTGTTCAGTATAGCAGCTTCATGTACAGAACCGGTTGCGCGGCCAATTATTTCTATATTATCAGTCAGAGCCGAAAGACTGTTATTGTCGATGAACACTATGGGGATGTTGAGCTTTCTGAGGCTGTCGGACAGCATGTGGTGGGCGGATTCTTCGCCGATAATCAGGTCAGGTGAGAGCGCGACGATAGCCTCCAGACTTATTGTTTTGCCGTAATAACCACCGATTTTTGGTAGAGTTGTGACATCTTCAGGGTAATTGCAAAAAGATGTCACAGCTGCCACACGGTCCCCCGCGCCAAGGGTAAAAATGATTTCGGTTATAGATGGAGAAAGGGAAATGATTCGTTGTGGAACAGGATCAGCATGGGAAAAAAAACCTGAGACGATGAATAGTACAAGGGAACAACGGTAAGTAATGTGTACAGATGATAAAAATCGAAACATGTATGTGGTACCATAATCTGCATTATCGGCATGAGTCAAGCTTGAGTATTCCCGGCTTACCGCCGGAAAGAGAAACACCGCTATAGGAGGATGTATGGCAGAGGATTTTAAGGAAGATATAAAGGTTCGGGGCGAGGAATTGCTGAAAAAGGTAAAAGAGATTGTTCATGAAGGGAACGTGCGCAAGGTCATTATTAAGAATGAAGAGGGTAAAACCCTTCTTGAAATTCCCCTGACAATTGGTGTTGTGGGCGTTGCCCTTATTCCAGTCTGGGCAGCAGTTGGAGCCCTCGCAGCCTTTGCCGCTCATTACCAGATAGAAGTCATTAAAAAGGAATGATCGGTATGGTGGTTGTTTCATACATGAGCCGGATTTCCCCGGCTCATGTATTGTGTGATATCACAAACATATTAAAGAATGTTTTAAAAGTCAGTTACATCCTGTGAGTAATCAACGCCATCTACATCAAAACCGTTCAGATTAAGGAAATCCTTTTTGTAGCCATCCAGGTCACCAAGGTCTTTCAGATTCTCTGATGTAGCCTGCTCCCACAAAGCGGACACACGGTTCTGCACTTCATCGGACATTTCCCAGTCATCTATGCGTATTCTGCCTGCCTCGTCCAAAAGCATCGGTCCGTCACCATACAGCCGGTCTCTGTACAACCTCACGATCTGTTCTATACAGCCTTCATGGTTGCCCAATTCTTTCATTACCCTGTACAGCAGCGCAATGTAAAGGGGCACAACGGGAATAACCGCACTGGCTTTGGTCACCAAGGCTTTATTTACAGACACAACGGCGCGGGCATCACACGGAGCAAGCTTTTTGTTCAATATATCGACCGTGGATTCAAGGTGTTCTTTTGCTTTGCCAATTGTACCGCTGCGGTAAATAGGGTACGTGACTTCCGGACCGATGTATGAGTAGGCGACAGTTTTACACCCGGGCGCAACGAGATTTTCTGCCAAAAGGGCATCTATCCACAGCGCCCAGTCTTCACCGCCCATTACTTTGACGGTGGCCTTTATTTCTTCGTCGTTGGCAGGTTCAATGTCGGTTTCCGTTACTTCCCAGGACATGGCGTCGACCGCCTTTGCCTGATAACTGGAACCGATAGGTTTAAGAACAGAACGGTAAAGAGTACCGTCGGCAGGGTCTGTCCGTACCGGCGAAGCAAGACTGTACACAATCAGATCTACGTATCCGAGGTGTTCCTTTACCAGAGCAATGGTTTCTTTTTTAACGTCGTTGGAAAATGCATCTCCATTCACTGTCTGAGCGAAAAGACCGTCTTCGCGGGCATGCGACTCAAAGGTCTTTGTGTTGTACCAGCCGGGAGTGGCGGTACGTGCTTCCGTTCCTTCCCGCTCATACATTACACCCACTGTGTCGGCTCCGCAGCCGAAAGCGGATACAATACGAGATGCAAGACCGAAACCGCTGGAACAACCTATGACCAGCACTTTTTTTGCGCCGCCTATTGGTCCGTTTTCACGGGCATACGAAATCTGACGCTCAACTTCCACTCTGCAGCCTACAGGATGCGCGTTAATGAAAATATTATTCCGCACCTTTGGGGTGATGATCATCAGGTCTGTTCTCCAACCAGGCACATCCATGACGCCTCGGCCGCAAGTTCATCTCCGACAAAAGCCTTGCCGCTCTGCTTGATCATACGGGGTGACAATCTGTCATTTGTAATCACAAAACGTACTTCTTCATTCGGCCGAACCTGACGTCTGAATTTGGCCTTTTCGACTGTAGCAAGAAAAAACAGCGACTTCTCTCCGAGTTTTCCCATACTGCGAACCCCGGCTCCTCCGCACTGTGCCATGGTTTCTACCAGAATAACGCCCGGTACTACCGGGTAGGAAGGGAAATGTCCTTTGAAAAAAAACTCTTCATTGCTGTACACGCGGTACGCTATGATTTCATTATCTTCAGCCTTTTCAATTTTGTCTACGAAAAGAAAAGGTTTTCGATGAGGAAGCAAACTCTCAATATCGGTAATCATGAAGTATCCTCTTATTATTCAGTGTATTTCTTTAAAACAAGGACGCCGTTATGTCCGCCGAATCCCAAAGAATTCGACATGACTGCGTTTATGGTCCCGGGTACCCCTTTTTGTGGAACATAATCAAGATCACATTCAGGATCCGGATTTTCCAGGTTCAGAGTAGCCGGAAAAAAATTGTCCCGCATGGCAAGAACGGAGATTATTGCTTCTACGCCGCCAGCTCCGCCGACAAGATGTCCTGTCATACCCTTAGTGGATGAAACCTTGAATTTGTAGGCATGATCGCCGAACACAGTCTTAATTGCCTTCGTCTCTATCGGATCGTTGGTTGGCGTCGAGGTTCCGTGGGCATTCACATAATCAATTTCCTCGGGTTTCATTCCTGCCGACTTGAGGGCCAGATTCATAGCCTGTATGGCTCCAAGACCATCACTGTGGGGAGATGTCAAATGGTATGCGTCGCAACTCATTCCGTAGCCTGCCAGTTCTGCCAGGATGTGCGCACCGCGTTTTTTGGCATGTTCATATTCTTCTATTACAAGAATACCGGCTCCTTCAGCAATGACAAAACCGTCGCGGTCCCGGTCAAAGGGACGGCTTGCCTTCTCCGGAGTATCGTTGTATCCCGTACTCAATGTCATCAGACGGCAGAAACCGCCTATACCCAGTTTTGTCAATGCGGATTCAGTTCCGCCGGTGACTACAACATCAGCAAAATCACTTTCGATCATCAACATGGCATTGCCAATAGCGTCGGTCCCGGATGCACATGCGGTAGTGACCGTATAACAGGGCCCTTTCAAGCCGTGCATGATCGCAATGTTTCCTGGACATTCATTGGCGATAAGTTTGGGAATGGTCATTGGCGGAATACGTTTAGGCCCTTCGGTGAAAAGTTTTTCAAAGGCGGATTCAAGTATTTCAAACCCGCCGATACCGTTTCCTACGATAGATCCTGCACGTTCAGGATCGAAACCGCCTTGTTCAAGCCCTGCCATTTTCATTGCTTCTTTAGCAGCTGCGACAGCATACAGGGTAAACAGTCCCATTTTCCTGGCGGCTTTGGAATCCATGTGATCAGATGGAATGAAGTTTTTTACTTCTCCAAAGATCTTGCTTTCGTATTCTGTAGTATCAAAACGGGTATTGGGGCCAATACCGCACTTGTTTGCTTTTATGTTGGTCCAAAACTCATCCACGCTGTTGCCAAGGGGATTAACGGTACCCATGCCTGTAACTACTATTCGTTTTTTCATAATTGCTCCCTATCGATGTACTTACATCCAAAGACCGCCGGCAATATGAATTGCCTGGCCGGTAAGATATGATGATAAATCAGAAGCAAGGAAAAGTATCACCTTTGCTACTTCTTCCGGTTCGCCATACCTGTCCATTGGCACTAGATCAGTAATGGCCTTCTGCTGCTCAGGACTGAGTTTATCAGTCATTGGCGTTCTAATGAAACCGGGGGCAACAGCATTCACCCTGACATTTCTGGCCGCCACTTCTTTTGCAAGGCTTTTTGTGAAACCGATAAGCCCCGCTTTGGACGCACAATAATTTGTCTGTCCTGCGTTTCCGGAAATACCAACTATGGACGCTACATTCACAATCGATCCCGAACGCTGTTTAATCATGTCTCTGGCGACAATCTTGGAAATATAAAACGCACTGGTCAGGTTGATGGTAAGCACATCGTTCCAGTCTTTTGAACTCATGCGGAAAATGAGACCGTCCCTCGTGATTCCTGCGTTGTTCACGAGGACATCAATACCCCCGCTTTCCTTAAGAATTTCCGTAACTACCGAGGTGATGTGGTCTTCGTCGGCAACATTCGCCTGTTTATACATCACTTCCGCTCCGTGGGCTTTTGCCGAAGCCTGGTATTCTTCCATGTGTTCACTGGGGTTCAGATCAACAAAATACACACTAGATCCGTTCTCCAGAAATTTCATAACAATTTCTTTCCCAATTCCCCGCGAACCGCCGGTAATTAAGGCTTTCTTTCCTTGCAGTAACATGTGCAACTCCTTACAGTGTGTTTATCTCTTCTATGGTACCTGCCGAAGTGCAGGGAATATCCTTTGAAATATATTTCCAGAGTCCTTGTAATACCTTACCCGGACCTGTTTCGTAAAAGGCGTTGTAACCTTGTTGAAGGATTGTTTCCTGTTCCTTTACCCATTGAACCGGCGAAACCATCTGCTCGATGCACAACTGTCTGGCTTCATCACCGCTTTTGATTATTTCACCTGTCACGTTTGAATAGCAGGGTATGTCCGGGTCAGCAAAAGTGACAGTAGCAAGAAATTCAGAAAAGGCATCACGGGCGAATTCCATGAGTGGGGAGTGAAATGGGCCGGCTACTTTCAATGGTATGTAGCGTTTTGCACCGGCCTTCTTGAATAATTCTTCGCCATTTTTTATGCCTGCGGCAGTACCGGATACAACCGTCTGAACGGGGGAGTTAATATTTGCCGCATAAAGCTCTATATCGTTTTCGTTTAGCAGCTGGACAATCGTTCGGTAGTCCAGCCCCATGACTGCCGCCATTCCAGGCGGGTCACCGCCGTTGGAAAGCCTGTCGCAGTTCTCCTGCATGAGAATTCCGCGTTGTTTCACCGCGCGAAATGTGTCTTCGCAGGTAAGAATACCGGATAAACACAGGCCGCTGTATTCACCCAGGGAAAAACCGGCACAGCAATGCGGTTCTATGCCTTTTTTAACAAGCACTTTAGCAGCTGCAAGATTCACTGCGGTAATAGCGATTTGAGTATTGTCGGTCTTTTTCAAGGAAGCTTCGTCGGATTCGAAAAGCAGGCTCGGAATATCCGTACCTGTTGCTTCGGAACCAAGCGCAAAAAGATCCCGTACCTCTTTATAGCTGTCAAAAAAATCTTTTCCCATTCCAGGGTACTGGGCTCCCTGACCGGGGAAAAGAAAACAGTTCTTTATCATGAAATCTCCAAAAAAGTCCTTGATGGAAGGTATCACATGGGCTTTTTGTCGGTCAAGGGCCGACTACCACCTGAGCAGAGTTCCGCCATAGGTGAGCCCTGCGCCAAAACCAAGAAACATGAGTATATCACCGCGTGAAAGCAGGTTTTTATTCACCATTTCATTCAAGGCGATGGGAATGGAAGCTGCAGAGGTATTTGCGTATTCCTCCATGTTACTGAAAAACAAACTTTCCGGTAATTTCAGCCTGGCTGCTGCAGCCTGGATGATTCTTATGTTAGCCTGATGAGGGACAATGTATTTCAGATCACTGTACGAAAGATTTTCTGAGGCAAGCAGATCCTTGATAAGTTCGGTATTTGCGCGAACTGCAAAATTGTATACGCGGCGGCCGTCCATGTATATATAACGGTCATCAGGTGCAGTGCCTTCGCTGTCAAAGGGGTAACGGATTCCCCCGGCCTTTATCATGAGGGAATCGCTACCGTCACCCTCTGCTTTTAAAATGGTTTTCATGATACCGGAACTGATATGAACATCTTCAGAGAGGATTACGGCTCCCGCTCCGTCACCGAAAAGGACACACGTGTTTCTGTCTTTCCAGTTCAGTATGCGTGAGTTTATTTCCGAACCTATGACAAGTACATTTTTTGCTGTCTTACCAAGAATCATCCCGCGGGCTGTTTCAAGACCGTAGACAAATCCGCTGCAGGCGGCGGATACATCAAGGGCGGCGGCTGGTTTTGCACCAATACGGTCCTGTACAAGTGAAGCAGTGCTGGGGTACCCCAAGTAATCAGGAGTACTGGTTGCAACGATTATCATATCAATATCTGTTGCCGCCATAGATGCTTTCTCAAGTGCCTTTTGTGCGGCGCTTACTGCCATGTCAGAAGCGAATTCGTGTTCTCCGGCTATATGCCGACGCTTTATGCCGGTATGTGAATAGATCCATTCATCGGATGTGTCCAGGGTTTCCGAAAGATCGTCATTAGTGATTATCTTTTCAGGTATATGGACTCCAATAGAAACAATGTATATCCCCATGTAATTCCTCGCCATCATGTAAACCTGTTCTGCGAACAAAAGTCAAGAACAATATGCGCCGGGTAGAAAAAAGGGTTGTATAATATCTTTAATACCTCTAATTGTTCCATCTGCACCGGTTCAAGGGGCAAAAATGGCGGAGGCGGACTCGACGCAGTGAAAAGTTCTATGTATACTGCTGTAGTTTTTACTCGGCCAACGGCTGAATACTTTTTAAACATTCATGATGATTGGCTTGGAGGTACTATGTCGACCTTTCCTGTTTTAAAGGATACTGCACGCATCGCGATTATAAACAGAGGTGAGGCTGCACTTCGTTTTATCCGCGCGGTAAGAGAATATAACGATTTGTACGGTACTGAGATGGAGACCGTCGCACTGTATACAGATGTGGAAGAGAATGCCCTTTTTGTAAAAATGGCAGACGATGAAGTACAGTTATCGTCTTTGCAGGGTTATCCAGGGAAACAAAAAAGCCCCTATCTGGATCATGACCTGATGCTCTCCGCCATAGAAAAGGCCGGGGCTGACGGTATTTGGGTAGGCTGGGGGTTTGTGTCCGAAGACGCAGAGTTCGCCGCAAAGATCGAAGAAAAGGGTATAGTTTTCATAGGGCCATCATCCAAAGCTATGGCTTTGCTCGGCGATAAAATACAGGCGAAAGAACTTGCAGAAAAAGCGGATGTCCCTATTTTACCGTGGAGTAAACGAAGTATAAAAGACCTTGATGACGCGCAAAAAATGGCCCTGCAAATCGGGTATCCCGTCATTGTAAAAGCTGCCAATGCGGGCGGCGGCCGCGGTATCCGTTTTGTTCGAACTCCGGAAGAGATGGAACGGCAGTTTTTGTCCGCCAGGGAGGAGACAGTCAGGATTACCGGAAACGATATTGTGTTTATCGAACATCTGGTAGAGGAAGGCAGGCATCTTGAGGTACAGACCCTCACCGACACCCATGGAAACATACATACCTTCGGGGTAAGGGATTGTTCCGTACAAAGAAAAAATCAGAAAATTATCGAAGAAACGCCGCCGCCTCATTTGAGCCTGAAACTGATAAAAGAAATTGAAGCGTCGGCTGCACGGATGATTAAATCAGCCAATTATGCCGGCGCCGGTACTGTTGAATATTTATATGATCTGAGAACAAAAAAATATTATTTCATGGAAGTGAATACCCGGCTTCAAGTGGAACACCCGATAACCGAAACACTGTACAGCATTGACCTGGTAAAGGGGCAGATTCATGTCGCTCGCGGTCTTGAACTCGATCTTCACGGAGCAAGCCCCAATGGCCATGTCATAGAAGTCAGGTTGAATGCCGAAGCCCCGGAAAAGGATTTCACGCCGGCTCCCGGCGAAGTGGAAATATTCAAAGCTCCGGCAGGTCCCGGTATCCGTGTTGATTCAGGAATTGAACAGGGAAGCACTATCCCTTCTGAATTCGATTCCATGGTAGCAAAAATTATTTCCGCCGCGCCAACACGGGAAGAAGCAATTGCGCGTCTGAAAAGGGCCCTCAAGGAACTGAGAATCCGTATAAAAAACGGCACCACCAACAGGGCATTTCTTTTAGAACTTCTTGATAATCCGGCAATACGAAAGGGAGGAGTGTCAACGGGTTTTGTTGAGCAGCTCCTGAAAAAGCACACACAGCCGCAAAATGATGAACGAGTCAGACTTGCACTACTTGCCGGTGCAGTGGAAATGTATCATTCACAGCTTCAGAATGATTATATAAATTTCAAAGAGCAGATTACTCGTCTAGGCCGTCCGCGGACCTCTCCCGTTTCTGAGGGATATACCGCGACACTTTCGGTTTTTGGCAATAAATACGAGTTTCTTGTCAAACACATGGGCACAGACCGTTACCATATTTCCCTTCTTGATGATGAAAAGGTGACAATAAGCTGCAGATATGCGACAAAGCAGCGTGAAGGAATCATTATTACCGGAGGAACCCGCCATACCATTCTTGTCGTTCCAAGAGGGGATATGCTGCAGATTGAAGTGGACGGTTATCCGGTATATCTGGAAAGTGAATCCGGCGGTGTTGTCAAAAGTCCATCCCCCGCAGTAGTCCTTGGTGTAAAAGTGCAGCCTGGACAGAAAGTGAAGAAGGGTGAGACCCTGATTGTCCTTGAAGCCATGAAAATGGAAATGCTTGTTGAAGCACCGGGAGATGGCACGGTAAAGGAAATTCACGTATCCCCGGGATCCCAGGTTGCTTCCGGCGCCAGCCTTGTCGCTCTTGAAATAGGAGAGACATCTGCTGTAAACGAAGAAAAACAGTATCCACGTGTTTCATTCAATCCCTATGATGAAACGCCGTCTTTAGTCTTTGAACATCTTGTTAAGGAGTTTCACGCAATTTTCCTCGGCTACGACCAGAACAGGAACACCGGTGCGGTGTTGGATTCCCTCCTTGATGTTGCCAGGAAGCATAAGGAATTCGAGCCAAAGCTCTTTTCCGCTCTTATGCAGGCCTGTGAGTATTACGTGACGATCGAACAGCTGTTTTCACAGAAAGAGGTCGTTTCCGACAGTTTCAACAGACCGGTCAGTTATGAAGAACTCCTGAGCCACTATTTCCAACGCGAAAGTGATAAAGAGAAGGGCCTGCCTGAGGAATTCCTGGAAAGCCTCAAGGAATCATTCTCCAGATACTGCAGTTGTGAAAAACCGGATACTGAAGAAATCAACAGCGCTCTTTTTCACATTTTCAGATCACATGGACGTTTACGGCAAAAACAGTCGCTCATAACTTCCGTGTTCTTTGCACTGGAGACCATTAAGGTGAACCCTGATGTGGAAGGACACTTTACCCGGATCGTCGACAGTATTGTTCTTCTTACCCATGCTCATGCCCAAGCCCAGGCAGAAGCTCAGCGTATTGCCGATGCAGCCCTTCATGCCCGTTATCAAATGATTGACAGGCACCGTATTGAACGCATAAAGGAAGCTGAGAACAGAGCGATAGAGGAAATGGTGCAGCAGATTCTTTCTGGTAAATCCCACACTGACGAAAAGCTCATGATGGCTGCTGTCAATTCCGGTCCCTACATACAAAAATACCTGGTAAAACTTGCCCTTAACGGTGATGACAAGCTGAACAGCCTTTCCAGCGAAATTCTCCTGAAACGCTTCAACCGTGACAGGTGTATACAGCATTTCAGCTCGGATATACACAACGGGAACAGAATCGCGCGGATGAACTGTAAGGACATTAAAAAACGGCACATACGTATTATCCTTGCAGTTGTATCTGAAGAAACATATGCAAAAATGGAAAGCCTGACCGGTCTTTTTGGAGCACCTGACGAAAAGGACGTACAGACAGAAGCGGTCATTTTAGTAAAAACTGATGCTGCATCCAGGACTCAGGAGCAGGAGCGCGTTCACGTAAAAACAGAAAACTGGATTTCCAGATTGACCATCGGATGGTTTTACGGCGGCAATGATGATTTCTTCCGCACATATACGGTATCTGGACAAACCTGGGAAGAAGACGAACATGCCAGAGGGTTTGATCCGATACGCTTCAGGGAGTTAAGGATTTATCGATTGCGTAATTTTATCCTTAATACCATTTACCGGTCGGAATCAGTGACTGTGGTAGAAGGTACTGCGAAAGAAAACCCAAAGGACAAACGGTTATTTGCTCTCGCTTCCACATCCGAACCGAACCCCATCCTTTCAGACAGCGATGATATTGCCAGAATGATCGTCTTTGAGGCGGCATTCATGGAAGCCATTTCGGCACTACGTGCGGCCCAGGCCAGATATAAATACCGACTGCATTGGAACCGAATCATCATTCACAACCGAAGTCTTTTAGGCCTGCGTCTCATGCAGCTGAAGGACTACGGGAAACGGTTCATCCCGCGTATTAAGGACCTTGGACTGGAGAAGATGGTCATTTACTCCCGCAGAAAGCGCTGGCGTGAAGATATTGTCCGGGAGCTGGAGCTGCTGTTCCTGAACATATCAAATGATCAGTTCACTCTTCGTTCACGTACCCCTTCAGATGTCCCCCTTTCGCAGCTGGACAAATATGTAGAAAAAGTAGTGCGGGCACGGCAGCGGAATACCGTGTATCCCTGTGAGCTCATAAAATCGCTTACCAGTGCGGGGATCCCCATAATGGAGTCGCTGCCCAGAGGTGAATTCACTGAATATGACATTGAGGTAGACAAGGAAACAGGACTCCAGCGCGTTTACCAAAAAAATGCTTTAGATCTTTATAACAGAGAAAGCAATGTCATTTTCGGGATTATTTCCAACTTTGATACTGTTCTGAACATAGTACTTGAGCGTGTACTCATATTATGTGATGCCACCAATGATTTCGGCAGCCTTGCGGAAGGGGAATGCCGGAGGATTAACGCAGCCATGGACCTCGCAGCGGAACGCGATATTCCCCTTGAGTGGGTACCGGTTTCATCCGGCGCGAAAATCACCATGGACAGCGGTACAGAAAACCTCGACTGGACTGCGGCTACCCTCAGGCGTATCATAGAATTCACCCAAAACGGAGGTGAAATCAATATTATTGTGCCCAACATCAACGTGGGAGCCCAGAGCTACTGGAACGCAGAAGCCACAATGCTCATGCATACAAAAGGTCTGCTCATTATGACTGATGACGCGTCTATGCTGTTGACAGGCAAAAAAGCGTTGGACTTTGCCGGCAGTGTTTCGGGAGAAACAAACCTGGACATCGGCGGTGCGGAAAAGATTATGCTCCCCAACGGCCAGGCCCAGTTGAGGGCAACGGATCTTCCCGAAGCGTACCGGCTGCTTTTCCGTCATTACCGTTATTCTTACAGGTCTGGGGGAACAGCTTACCCGCCGAAAATCTCGACCAAGGACAGCGATACAAGGGATGTGGGGACAACTCCTTATAAGGACACCCTGGGACAGGGTTTTTCCACCATTGGCGATATTTTCAGCAAGGAAAAAAACCCGGAACGGAAGAAGCCGTTTGACATGCGCCAGGTAATGGAGTCAATTATAGATACCGACGGGGGTTATTTCGAGCGCTGGCGCAGTATGAAAGATGCAGATATCGGTATTGTATGGGAAACGCGGATAGGCGGATACGCTGTCGGGCTCATCGGTATTGAAAGCAGGAATATCCCAAGGATAGGCTCGATACCGTTTGACGGCCCGGAAACGTGGAACGGCGGTACCTTGTTTCCTCTGTCGTCAAAAAAAGTGGCAAGAGGGATTAACGCATTCAGCGGAAAACTACCCCTGGTGATTGTGGCAAACCTGAGCGGTTTCGACGGCTCGCCTGAATCACTGAGAAGTCTGCAGCTGGAATACGGTGCAGAAATCGGACGCGCGATGGTTAATTTTAAAGGCCCTGTAACGTTTTTAGTTACCGCACGGTACCACGGCGGAGCATATGTTGTGTTTTCAAAATCATTGAATCCGAATATAAAAACCGCGGCCATAGAAGGCTCTTATGCTTCGGTTATAGGCGGAGCGCCGGCTGCTGCCGTTGTGTTCCCAAAAACAGTACTTAAGGAAACCTTTACCGATCCGCGGATTGTACTCATGCAGGAAAAACTCAAGCAGGGAGACTGTACGCAACGGGAATATGAAGACCTGTATAAAACTGTGTATATGGAGAAGCAAACAGCTTTGGCGACAGAATTCGACACGATTCATTCTGTGGAAAGAGCAAAGCGGGTTGGTTCTATAGACGACATTATTTCTACCTCACAAATACGTCCTTATGTGATAGAAAACATAAAAAAGGGTATGGATGCGGAATAACGAGTTTAGTATGAGCGTATGAAAAATTGATGTAAACAATTCACGCAGTTTCTCTACGGTAGCCCAAGGGTATTTGATGAGGTATACTTACATATTATGAATATTAGAGGCGAACGATTATCTACCGTTTTTCTTGGGATACTGGTCCTCATTGCCCTGGGGACTGTCATGAAGATCGCCAGTGATGTCGTCATACCATTGTCGCTGGCGATTCTCATTTCTTTCATTGTCAGTCCGATCATTCGTTTCCTTGAAAGAATAAAAATCCCCAGAATTGCGGCCATTGTCATTGTTATCATACTTTTCTTCGGGATGTTTTATCTGGTTGGGCTCATCCTCTATGCCAGCGCCAAGTCATTTATAGGTCAGCTGCCAAAATATCAGGAACGTTTTGCAGCAATCATCGCGGCCGTTTCTGCCGAACTTGACCGGAGATTTCCCTTGGAATTCCAGAACATGGAGAGAATAAACTGGATGGAGGCAATACGCTCTCCCCTTATATCCTTTTCCAATTCAATCATTGAGTTCGGCAGCAAACTGGTTATAATCACATTTTTCCTTGTGTTTCTCCTGTCTGAAAAGCATTATTTCCGCTCCAAGGTTACAATTGCATTTAAAAGCGATATGTCAGACCGCATAGGCGCCATCCTGTCGCATATCAATGAACAGATAGCCCGGTACCTGTCGGTGAAATTTTTTATCAGTCTTGCTACAGGGATCCTTGTTTGGCTCGCCTTAAGTATAATTGGACTGGATTTCCCCATAATTTGGGGTACGCTGGCATTTTTCCTGAATTTTATACCTAATATCGGATCTTCTTTCATTATCGTGTTTACCATCCTCATGTCGGTCGTACAGTTTTACCCTCAATGGGGGCCGATAAGCGCAGTGTCCATCACTATGCTGCTGATTCAGCTGATCATGGGAAACATAATCGACCCGCGTATGCAGGGCAGACGTCTTGATGTCAGTCCTTTTCTTATCCTCGTATCACTTATTTTCTGGGGCTGGCTGTGGGGAATAATCGGAATGTTTCTTTCTGTGCCCCTCACGGTTATTATCAAAATAATTTGTGAGAATATACCGTTTCTTAAACCCATCAGCATTATCATGGGATCAGGCAAAACGGTTAAAAGGGAACTAAAGGAGTAGTTTTTTTTAATCTGAATACTTGACATTTGGATGAAAAAGGGTATCTATTGTATACAATGATTTCTGAGAATTGTTTTTACAGCTCACAACAGACCTTCTCTACCATCCTTAACCTCGTTCTATCTCTATCTTGGCTACTAGGTAACGGGAAGGCTGGGGGAGCAGGCTCCGCTTAAAGAGCGGCTTGTAGCGTTTAACCACCCGTTGCCTTCAGTACGAAGGGAGCGGGTTTTTTTTTACCGTTTCCTTTTGTAAGAAGCTGTAGAAAAATTTCCGGGAATCAGTCAAAATAGGGTATTGTCGGTCACTGGCTGACATATGATACAGCATTATTTGTTTATTAAGCATAAGGAGAGAATATGGCAAAGTATAAAGATTTTCCAAAAATACAATTAAAAGAAAGGACCTGGCCGGATAATGTCTTAAAAAAAGCGCCAAGATGGTGCAGCGTTGATCTCCGGGACGGAAACCAGGCTTTGGCCGTTCCAATGAATATCCAGGAGAAAAAGGAATATTTCCAGCTTCTTGTAAATATGGGTTTCAAAGAAATAGAAATCGGCTTTCCTTCTGCTTCCCAGATTGAATTTGATTTTTTGAGGACCCTCATAGAAGAAAATCTTGTACCCGATGATGTCTATCTCCAGGTACTCACCCAGGCAAGAGAGCACTTGATCCGCCGGACATTCGAGTCGCTCAAAGGCGCGAAAAAAGCAATTGTTCATGTTTACAATTCTACATCACCTCTTCAGCGGGATATCACCTTTAATCTGTCGAAAGACGCCATTAAAAATATCGCTATCGACGGTGTCAAACTGATAAAATCCCTCTTACATGAACTTCCCGACACTCAATTACAGCTTGAATATTCACCTGAAAGCTTTTCGAGCACAGAGATAGATTACTCCGTGGAGGTCTGTCAGGCAGTAAGGGAGGCGTGGCGTGACGGTGAGCTTCCGAAGAATGTGTCACCTGTCATCATATTCAATCTGCCGGCTACTGTTGAGGAATCAACTCCGAACATACATGCTGATCAGGTAGAATATTTCTGCCGTCATATTGGGGACAGGGAAAGTGTAGTTGTCAGTCTTCATACACATAATGACCGGGGAACCGGTATCGCCGCGACGGAACTTGGTCTTCTTGCAGGCGCGGACAGGGTGGAAGGAACACTGTTTGGAAACGGTGAAAGGACAGGAAACCTTGATATTATAACTGTTGCCTTGAATATGTTTTCAAGAGGGATTGATCCCGAGCTGGATGTCTTTGACCTTCCCGCGATTCAGGAGATTTACGAGCGTTGTACCGCAATGAGAATACCGCCTCGGCATCCCTATGCCGGCGAATTGGTATTCACAGCTTTTTCCGGATCTCATCAGGACGCGATCAAAAAAGGTCTGGACAGGATGAATGCTTCCGGAAACAAGGATACCGAGTGGAGGGTTCCGTATCTGCCTATTGACCCAAAGGATATCGGCCGCAGTTATGAGGCAATCATAAGGATAAACAGTCAGAGCGGTAAAGGTGGCGTTGCCTATGTTCTTCAGGCGAAATATGGTTATGAACTCCCTAAATTGATGCATCCGGTTATTGGGAAAATTGTCAACGAGATAAGTGATAATCTTGGAAGGGAACTGGACTCAAAAGAAATACTCGATATTTTCAAGAATCATTTTCTGAGTGTAAAAGAGCCTCTTGCACTTATAAGCTATGCTACCCAACCCGAAGATGGTAATGCGACAGAGGTTGTTTGCACTGCGAATGTAATTTACAACGGAAAAGAACTTACCCTTAAAGGGAGTGGAAACGGCCCGATAAGCGCTTTTGTAGCCGCAATGAAAACCGTAGGCTGGAACAGCTTTGATATCATTGATTTTCATGAGCAATCATTGGGAGAAGGTTCTAACACTGACGCAGTCGCGTATGTAGGAATAAAAACTTCTTCTGAATGCGTTTCATGGGGTGCGGGCCAGCATAGTGACATTACCACTGCGGGAATACTTGCACTGATAAGCGCATATAATGTAGGGTACCGTCAATCGGGAAAAAAATAAGCGGAGAGTATAATGTCTAAACAGGTTTCGTTAACCGGTATTAAACCGACGGGAGTCCCCCACATAGGTAATTATTTCGGCGCCATTCAGCCGGCGCTGAAGCTGGCGCAACGCTACGAGGCACGGTATTTTATCGCCGATTACCACGCACTTAATTCCATGAAGAATCCGCAGGAGCTTCGACGCATGATATACGAGGTTGCTGCAACCTGGCTTGCGTGCGGATTGGATCCGGATAAAGTACTTTTTTACCGTCAGTCTGCATTGCCGGAGACCTTTGAACTTTCTACGGCACTGATGGCTTTTACACCGAAAGGTCTTATGAACCGTGCTCATGCGTATAAAGCTATGGTACAGGCAAATACCGAGAGCAATAGGGATCCTGACGACCGGGTGAATATGGGATTGTATACCTATCCGGTGCTTATGGCTGCTGATATTCTTCTTTTTGATGCCGATGTGGTTCCTGTTGGTAAAGATCAGGTGCAGCATCTTGAAATGACCATCGACATAGCCCAGAGCATAAATAATCATTACAACCGGGACTGCTTTGTGATTCCGGCTCCCCTTACATCAGAAGAGACAAAAACAATCACTGGGCTGGACGGCAGGAAAATGAGCAAAAGCTACGGGAATACTATCCCGATGTTTCTTCCGCCGAAACAATTAAGAAAACTGATAATGAAAATTATCACAAATTCACAAACGGTAGAGGAAAAAAAAGATCCGGACACCTGCAATGTCTTTACCCTGTACCGCCTGTTTGCCGACGAGGAGAAACAAGAAGAACTTGCTGCCCGTTACCGAAACGGCGGCATGGGGTGGGGAGACGCAAAACAATTGCTATTTGAAGCAATGGATGAGATGTTGGCGCCGATGAGGGATGTGTATCAAAGCTATATTGAGGATACTAAAAAACTGGATGACATTCTTGCAGCAGGAGCAGAGAAGGCAAGGCCCATTGCCAGGGAGACCGTAAGGAGAATACGGGAAGCCACAGGACTGTACTAAGGACAGGGTCTATACCGTTTTTGTGCAGGTCTCAAGACAGATGTGTGCCATACGGTCAAAAGATCGTTCCCGTTCAATACTGCTTGTCGATTCTCCGGTCACCAGGCTGTCGCTTACTGTCAATACAGAAAGTGAGGAAACGTGATGACGGGCGCATAAGGTATACAGGGCACTGGATTCCATTTCGATGGCCAGTGTCCCGTATTCCGCCCACAACTTCCAGTTGTCCCTGACAGGGTGATAGAAGGAATCAGTAGAAAAAACGCTGCCAACATAGGGTATAACACCATTTTCGTTACAGACTTCAAATGCACTCTGTAATAAACCAAAGTCGGCACAGGGAGCGAAATCCATTCCCGAAAACCGAATCCTGTTCATGGCGGAATCGGTAGACGCAGATTGGGCAAGTACTATGTCATAGGGCTTCAGCTTCTCCGACAAGGCTCCGCAGCTTCCCGCGCGCAGAATACTGGTCACACCATATTCATGTAGTAGTTCATGCACATAAATAGAGAGACTTGGTAATCCCATACCCGACCCCTGTACCGACACGGGTACGCCGTTATAGGTGCCGGTAAAACCCAGCATGCCTCTTACCCTGTTGTAACAGACAGTGTCTTTTAAGAACCGTTTTGCGATATATTCCGCGCGTAGAGGGTCTCCAGGTAAAATCACTCGTGGTGCGATATCGCCTTTTTTTGCTTCCAGGTGAATACTCAAAATGAAAAAACCTCCATTTTACTTACCCTTTATCTGCGCGGGCGATAAGATCACGGTGCCATAACAGAAGCTCGTGATCCAGTTCCGGTTTCGCAGATGCAACATCGGCCATGACTCTGAAAACAGGCTCTGTACCTGAGCCCCTCATCCAGACATAGGCTATGGCTTTTCCGGAAGGCGCACCCTGTTTAATGAGAATTTTGAATCCGCCCCGTTGTTCGTTTGTTCTGTTTCCTGCACCTCTGCGTGTGCAGGTCCCTTCATAATTAATGAACTCATAATGAAGAGCACCAAATTCACGGTAAAGAACGTCCGGGAAAGGCTTCACTGATTCGATCAATAATTTTTCGTATCTTTGTTTTAAAAGCCCATGATCGGTAGTATTAATCTGCATTTTTGCGAGCTCCGAGAATGCGTCGGTTGTCGTGTACGCAGGAAGGGTAGAAAGCACATCATGGACACCAAAGGCTTTCCGGTAAGGCATGCCGCGTAATTCGCACCAGGTCTCAAATAATCCCTTATGACGATAATCCCCTTTAAGACGCAGCAGCTTTACAAAGGACATTATGGTATTCAAAGGGTCGCGTACCGCAGCTGGAAAAGTAATGTTCCCGCCGTTAGACCCTTCACCAAGTATCCTAATGCGGAAGCCTTCTTTTGCTTTTTCTTTCGCCAGCTGCACTACATTTGCCTCGCCGACTTCAGCCCGAAATACACGTGCTCCCAACGTCGCGGCAATATCATCTATACGCATGGATGTAGGACCGTTTACAACTACAGCGGTGGGCTCAGATGCAATACGATGGTTTTGCTCAAGATACTTAATGAAAAGCAGTTCGGACAGTACAGATACGGCAAACACTTCCTGGGCTTTCAGAATATGAGCCTTTCCACTTTCAGGATGCATGTAAACAATGTTGCCGCGGTCGCCGTCATTATCGGGGACATAGCCCAATGAAAAACAGGGATCCGTGTCGTAGTTTTCTTTGAGGAGCTGCCTGCACAGGTAAAGATTCTCACCTTCAGGAACAATAGGATGTACGACAGCTCCCGGTGTGTCATTATAGAAACGGGCACGGATGGACATGTTTTTAAAAAAAGACGGATCGGCTGATACGCTTCTCGCGCTGCCGTTCAGCTCGCCGATAATTCCGATAGGTTCCTGGTGAAGGGAAGATCTGAATGTATCCAGAATTCCGTTGTCATCAGGAAATGCCGTTTCCACGAGAAAGGATTCATACAAGGAGAGGGCTTTTTGTTTTCCTGCAGGATCTTCGCTGTGAATGATCATTCCTGCTGTTGCTGTATCATGGAGCTCCCTTGCCAGTGTCGTAAGAGCTGATTCGCTTTTTGAAAGATCGCGTATTCTTTGAATAATGGGGGAAATCTTGCTTCCGTCGAGGACTCCTCCATCATCAAGGCCGAATTTGAATCCGTTGTGCCCGATGGGATTATGGGAAGCAGAAATATAGCAGAAACCGCCTAAAGAAGGATCTTTTGCAGCAAAACACATGGCTTCCGGCGCGCTGGCGATCCCGATATAGGAAACTTGAATACCGTGTTTCCTCATGATCTGTGAGGTTGTCAAAGCCAACACTTTTCCTGTGGGGCGGGCATCCGTGGCTAAAAGCAGTGTTTGAGAAGAAACAGTGACATAATATTCCGCGAATGCCTGTGCAATACACGCACAGACCAGCAATTTATCAGTCGATACATCAGGTGACGGAGATTCTTCATCATCGGAAAAAACCATTCTGAACCCGGAGGCGGACAGAATCAGGTTTCTGAATACATTGTTGAACGTTGAAAATGTTTCCATGCTATTCCGCTAAACGTACTTCATCACTTTCGAAGTCCCGCTTTTTAATTTCATGAAATTTTGCAACTAGCTTATCTACAGTAAGTCTGCTTTTCTCCTCGCCAATAACATCCAGAATGATTTCGCCATCATCCATCATCAAAAGGCGGTTTCCGTATGAAATCGCGTGGTGCATATTATGCGTGATCATCATGGTAGTGAGGCCGAATTCCCGGACAAACTTATTAGTCAGATCCAAAACCAGAGAAGCGTTTTTAGGATCAAGAGCCGCGGTGTGTTCGTCGAGCAGAACAAGTGACGGTTGTGACAGTACCATCATTAGCAGGGTCAAGGCTTGTCTTTGTCCGCCGGAAAGAAGACCGACATTGTCCTTCAGCCGGTTTTCCAGACCCATACCGAGTATTTTAAGTTTTTCCTGGAAAGTTTCCCGTAAAGAAGCGTTCAAACTTATTTTTAATGGTTTGAATCCTTTTTTATGACAAATAACCATGTTGTCTTCCAGCGTCATGTTTCCGGCAGTTCCCATAAGAGGGTTTTGGAAAATCCGGCCGATATAACGGGCGCGTTTGTATTCAGGTACTTTCGTTACATCAAGATCTTCGATAAAAATATGACCTTCATCCGGGAAGAGATTTCCAGAAATAAGGTTAAGGAGGGTGGTTTTTCCCGCGCCATTCGATCCTATAACGGTAATAAAATCACCTTTATTGACCGTCAGGCTAAGGTTTTTTATTACATGATTTTCATTCACCGTGCCCTTATAGAAGGTTTTATGAATAGAATCTATGCGAATCATATATTCCTCTCAGTGCGTTGGGCTTTTTGCCATTTTGTAAGAAACAGCGATAATATGATCATGAGCCCGGTAATGAGCTTGAGATCATTAGGTGTCAAATTTATGTAATATCCATAATACCTGCCCAGATACATGATGCCTTTGAAGACAAGAGAACCCAGTATTACCCTGAGGGTCAAAAGTTCAATCCTGTTGGAATGGATAATGAACTCGCCGATCATAACAGAGGCGAGCCCGGTTATGACTATTCCCTGACCGAGACTTACATCTGCGAAGCCCTGATACTGGGCGGCAAAAGCACCGGACAAGGCAACAATCCCGTTGGATAATCCGACCCCGGTCATTTTAAGGATTTCCGGGTTTACTCCCTGGGAGACAACCATCTGTTCATTGCTTCCCAGCGCGCCAAGAGTGAGGCCTACATCGGTATGGAAGAAAAGATCAAGAATTATTTTGATTCCGGCGGTAAGTAAAATGAAAAACACTAAAATTATCCATGACTCGGAAATACCAGTACCGAAAATTCGCTGTGCAAAATCCACTACACGTGTGAGCGACGTTTCGGTTCCCAAAAGAGGAAGATTAGCCTTATTGCCCAGCACACGAATATTAACGGAATAGAGCATGGTCATGGTAAGAATTCCAGCCAGAAGACTGGGGACTTTCAATTTATTATGTATAAGCGCGGTAATTGCCCCGCAAAGGACACCGCCCAAGAATGAAACGAAGACAGCGAACAGAACAGGAAATCCGGAAGTTGCCATGCTTGCAAAGATAGCTGCGCCGAGGGGAAATGATCCGTCGACGGTAAGGTCAGGGAAATCCAGAATGCGGAAGGTGATGAACACGCCCAGGACCATCATGCCGTATACAAGTCCTTCAACAAAAATGCCTTCAATCATGGCAGTCCCTCCAGTAATCGTATGAAAAGTGTAAGCACCATATATCAGGGAGGAGTGTAACTGTACACTCCTCTCCTGATGTGCCGGTTTATTTTGTTGTCAATGTCCCGTTTTCTACAATTTTATTCGCGCTTGCAATAATGTCTTCAGGAATTTCAATTCCAAGCTTCCTTGCAAGATCAATGTTTACTAAAAGATCGATATCCGATGGATCCGTCATGAACATGGTCGGGATATCTTCCGTTTTTTTGCCGTCCAGTATTTCTTTTACCATTCGTCCTGTGGCCCTGCCCATTTTATAATAGTCAAAACCCCAGGCAATAAGAATATCGAATGTTTCAGCAGAGCTGGGGTCTGCCGACATAATGGGGACACCGTTTTTCACCGCTACATCGGTTAGCGAAGCGAGAGCCGAAACAACGGTATTATCAGTTGACACATACATACCGTCTACTTTGTCGATGATTGCCTGAGCGGCTTGTTTAACTTCGGAGCTGTTCGTTACGGTAGCCTCGATAAACTCGATACCAAGCTCTCTGCATGCTTCTTTGGCCATGCCGGCAAGAATGACGGCATTTGTTTCCCCAGATGAGTATACATGGCCGAGAGCTTTGAGGGGGCGTATCCTGTTGAGCATCATGATCTGTTCTTTCACCGGTGTCATATCAGAAACACCTGTGACATTGGTTCCGCCTTTGTCGAAACTTTCCACAAGACTGGCGCCGACAGGATCGGTTACCGCGGCGTAGACAACAGGAATATCCCGCAAGGTGTTGGCCAGAGCCACAGCGGTAGGTGTAGCGATACCGACGGCGATATCCACTTTTTCTGCCTTGAATTTGTTTGCAATGGTCGCAGCAGTGTTTACGTCTCCGTTTGCGTTCTGTAAATCAAAACGGACATTGGTAATTCCCTGATGGGCAAATTCGTCCTGAATCGCCTGTTCAATGGCGTCCAGTGCAGGATGAGTGACTATTTTAGAGATACCAACGGTAAGCATGTCACTGTTTTTTTGACATCCGGAAATAGCTGCCATTATAAAAGCTATACCGAGTAACAGTTTCTTCATTTCAGGTCTCCTTGTGTGAAATATGCCCATGAAGCTTAAAGCGTAACGAAATACTGTTCAAGAGGGAAAACCCTGTAAGTATCAGCAAATACGTCTGTTTTCTGAGGAGGCAAATGAAGGGTGGTCGCGGAATTCACGGCTTGTATGTTAACCCCGCCCGGGAAGGACGACATATACGCGGGTATGCATAGCTCTCATAGCGGGGACCTCTGATTTCAATCCTGGAGGAGCTATGTATCCTTCAGAAAATCATCCAGTGGAATTTCTTCCGGTTCCAAGGTCTCAAGCTCTTCTACCGTTTCGACAGGCAGGATATCATCCACGGTTTCTACTTCCTCAAACGAATCGTCTGCTTCGGCTTCTTCCAGTATTTCAATCTCTTCTACAGGTTCAATCTCTTCAGCAGGTTCAATCTCTTCTGCAGGTTCAATCTCTTCT
>JAFGQL010000090.1 GCA_016935695.1 Spirochaetales bacterium | reverse complement strand
CCACCGCTTTTTTCGCGTTTCCATCGAGGGCAGTATCAATGAGAGTCTTCATTTTGCCCGGTATGGCATTTGACGCGACGGAAACAAGACCGGAACCGCCCATCAGAGTCATGGTAACGGCGAAATTATCGTCACCTGAGAGTACGGCAAAGTCATCTTTTTTTCTTGAAATGACATCCATGATCTGCGGAAAGGAACCGCTTGCTTCCTTTACAGCCTGGATGTTCGGATGCTCCGCAAGCCGCAGCAGGGTGTCTCCTTCAATGTTGACACTGCTTCGACCCGGGATATTGTACACCACCAGGGGCATGTCTACCGCGTCTGCAATTGCGGAGAAATGCCGGTACAGGCCCTCCTGGGTTGGTTTGTTATAATAAGGCGCAACTTGTAACGACGCATCGGCCCCGATAGCCAGGGCGCTTTTTGTGTATTCAATTGCTTCGTCAGTTGAATTGGATCCGGTACCCGCGATGACAGGTACTCTGCCTGCGCTTTTCTTTACCACAATTTCGATGACTCGAAGGTGCTCCTCGTGGTTCAGTGTCGGACTTTCACCGGTAGTACCCACAGGTACAAGGCCGTTAATGCCTTGTTCAATTTGAAATTCAACTAAAGCTTCCAGAGCTTTTTCATCAATGGTGAGGTTTTTGTTAAAAGGCGTAACCAGCGCTGTAAATACACCTCTGAATATCATGGTGATCCTCCAAGTATTTCATCTATAAACGAATCAACGGTATAAAAGCCCTTCCTGCCAATGAGCCATTCCAGAGCCTTTACTGCTCCCGTGGCAAAACCGTGACGGTTGCGGGCCGAGTGTTCGATGATAACCGTATCTTCGTCACTGTCAAGGGTAAATGTGTGAATGCCGGGAATCGCGCCGCCTCTCGTAGACGAAACATGAAGTTCGTTGGGAAGAATGGCGCGGTCCAGGGTACTGGGAACGATGGTGTCTTTTCTTGTTGAGGCATTGAGTATTCGCTCTGCGGCGCTTAATGCTGTACCGGAGGGGGAATCTTTTTTGTGCTTGTGATGGTATTCATGTAGCATGAAATCATACTCAGGTATTTTGTTCACAAAAGAAGATGCCGCTTCAGCAAGACGGAAAAAGATATGGGCGCCAAGTGAGAAGTTCGTACCGTACATATAACTGCTGTTATGCTGTTCGACCATTGAGCTGATGGATGCCATCAGATCCAGACACCCGGTAGTTCCTGTAACAGCAGGAACCCCTGCTGTTGCGTAGAGTTGGGCATTGGCAAGTACGGCATCACGGAGAGAAAACTCGATAACACCGTCGCATGAGGAAAGCCACTTGTCATCAAGGGTGGTTGCATCGGCATTGCCTGACACATCTATCCGTCCGGCAACCGAATGTCCCCGGGAGACAAGGGCCTTTTCCACTTCCTTTCCCATGTTTCCATAGCCGACAATTAATACCTTCATAATATCGTATCCTTTTCTCTGGTGTTACATAGAAAAATTATTACGTTGTTACCTGCGCCAGGGTTATGGCCGATGTGACCACAATGTCCTCTATGCTGCAGCCCCGGGAAAGATCGCTCACAGGTTTTGCGAAACCCTGGAGTATGGGGCCGAATGCGTCAGCGCCAGCCAGACGCTCCACCAGTTTGTAACCGATGTTTCCCGCCTGAAGGTCGGGGAACACCAGAACGTTTGCCGTGCCGGCCACGCTGGATCCGGGAGCTTTTTTTGCCGCCACTGACGGAATGAGGGCAGCATCAGCCTGAAGTTCTCCGTCGACGTCTATATCCGGACGTTTTTCCCGGATTATCTCCAGCGCTTTTGTGACTTTGTCCACGTTTTCGTGCTGTGCCGAGCCTTTTGTAGAAAAAGAAAGCAGTGCCACCTTTGGCTCTGTTTCCAGAAATGTCCGGCAGGATGTTGCGGATGCGATCGCGATTTCCGCAAGTTGAGAAGGGTCGGGATCAATGATGGTAGCACAGTCTGCAAATATCATGTTACCGTTGTTTCCCCAGGAGGTGTCAGGATGGCACATCACAAAACAGGAAGATGCGGATTTAACTGAAGGAGCTGTCTTGATGATGGTAAATGCCGAGACAAGGACCTTGCCGGTTGCGTTTTCCGCTCCAGCGACCATGGCGTCGCCGTAGCCCAAGCGGACCATCATGGCTCCCCAATGAAGGTTATCCCGCATTTTATTGCGTGCGTCTTCAGCGCTAATGCCCTTATGTTTTCTTAATTCGTAATATTCCTTGGTGAATTCATCGATCAGACCGGAGGTTTCCGGATCGCTGATTTCAATGCCGGCCAAAGATACCCCTTTTTCAGAAGCAACGTTCTGTACGGTTTCCGTTTTACCTACGAGAAATACAGAAGATGCGATACCCTGATCGACTATTTCCCGTGCAGCTTGTACTGTCCGGGGTTCCGTTCCTTCCGCTAAAACGAGGCTTTTCTGTTTTGCCTTGGCATTGGCAAGCATTTTTTCTACAAAGGTCATGAATTGTAATCTCCAATAAGAAGGTATGTGTAACGTATGTATGCCCCTATCATAACAATTTAGCGTCAAAGAAGCAAAGCCTTTACGGCAGGAATCCAGGCATTTACATGGGCATACTGCGGTTTCGTTGCGGCAAAAAAGCAAATAGACTTGCACAATCTTTGATTAAGGGTATACCATCCGGATTATGAAAATTGGCGTATATGGGCTTGGCAGATTCGGTGTATTCTGGGCGCAGCAGCTTTCCAGACTCGGATCTGTATACGGGTACAGCAGGACCTTGAAAACCGGACTTCCCACCTGTATCTCCGTAACGGGGTTTGACGGACTTTTTGAATGTGATGTCCTGGTGCTCTGCGTTGCAATTTCTGCCATGGAAGAGGCTGTACGGCAGATTGCTCCACGGCTGCGCGCCGGCATGCTGGTTATGGACACCTGTTCGGTAAAAGTACATCCGGTACAGACAATGATCAAACACCTTCCTGAAGATATATCCATAATAGCGACCCATCCGATGTTCGGACCGGATTCGGGCCGGAACGGTGTACAGGGACTCCCTCTGGTGTTTTCCCCGGTGCGGTGCGGGGACTCCATAGCCGCTGAGTGGAAAACCATGTTTACCCGGACCCTCGGGCTGAAGCTGATCGAGATGACACCGGAAGAACACGACCGTGAAGCAGCCGTCACTCAGGGTATAACTCATTTTATAGGACGTGTATTAAAGGAAATGGACCTGAAGCCGAGTACTATCGGAACACTGGGGTATTCAAAGCTTTTAGAGATTATCGAGCAAACCTGTAATGATCCCTACCAGCTGTTTATGGATCTCCAGCGTTACAATCCTTTCACCGAAGATATGCGTGCGCGCCTGATAAATGCCATGCATCATCAGCTGGACCAGGTGGGTATTAAAAAAACCTGGTAAAGGCGGATACCGGCTATATCCGGGGCGAATGGTTTTCGTATGATAAAAAGTACTGTAACGGTACTGCCTGTGGCGGTTCTCTTGACACCGTCAATATGGGTTTGTAGGATACTCAAAGGAGCAGATTGATGTCTGATATACAGGTTTACAATCTCGACGAGTCCGAAATAGATACAGTACTCGCCGATGACATAGATTTTAATGGTATTCTGGAGTTTAAGGACTCGCTGCTGATAAAGGGATCTTTCAAAGGAAACATAAAGGCAAGCGGAGAATTGTATATAGATGAAAACGCCAACGTAGAGGCAAGAATCCATTCGGATATTGTTTCTTTGAAAGGACATGTAACTGGCGATATATTCGCAGAGACACGGGTAGAGCTTTTTGCCAGCGCGAGTGTCGATGGAGACATTACAGCTCCCGATATCATAATGGAAAGCGGTTGCAGGTTTAACGGCAGCTGTACAATGAAATCCCCCTCAGAAGTCATAGGAGAAGATGAATGAACAAACTTAGCCTTTGTGTTGCTGCTTTTTTTCTATTGACAGGTGGACTGTTTGCACAGGAGCTTGAGGAAAAACCGGATGCCCTGGAAATGTACCGTCAGGGAAATTATAAGGACGCCATCGCTATTTGCCTGGAGGAACTTGAGGCAACGCCGAGAAATATGAACTCCTATGCTGTTTTAGGATGGAGCTATATAGCGACACGTCAGTATAAGGAAGCTCTGGATGCATCAAAAAAGGCCCTTGAAATATCCCGGTATGACAACCGAATAATCGAGATCCTTGGTGAAGCGAACTTTTATTTGGGCAATAATCTGGAAGCAATACGCTGGTTCGAAGAATATACTGTTCTTTCGGCTACCGGCGACCGAATTCATCTGGTATATTTCTTTCTAGGAGAGCTCTATCTACGGATAGGCGAATATAACCACGCTGATATTGCTCTCACAACTGCTGTGTATCACAATCCCACAACAGCCCGCTGGTGGGCGCGTCTCGGGTACGCCCGGGAAATGGCAAAAGACTACTCTCATTCCCTCCTTGCCTATGAAGAAGCCTTAAAACTGAATCCGGCTCTCTCGGATGCGGTCAGAGGCAAGGAGAGGGTAACAGACTTGCTGTAATCTGTTACACTGAGTGATATGTCTGTCAGAT
>JAFGQL010000089.1 GCA_016935695.1 Spirochaetales bacterium | reverse complement strand
TGGAGGTAAATACCGGCGGAGTCCTTTGCAGAACAGTCCGTATACAAGGATCAGCGCGCAGTTCCTTGTCAATAAAATTACGGACCGTCCTCCTGTCCCAGCCAAAGGGGTGGGAAAACTCACGGTACAAAGAAAGATCCCCGCAAGAAAAAGGCCGTGTTTCCAGCCGTCTGCTTAGCGGGCTCTTGGCAGGCAGATTGAATATGGATATATTCGCCCAGGTTATGCAGTCATGGTGCTGTTGAATAAAGACGGCCGTCTCCTTGGCAGCAGCACAGGTTTCCCAGGGGGTACCGAAAAGGAAGTAACAAAAAGTTGAGATCCCGGCGGCTGCAAGGTTCTCCAGGGCTCTCCCGGCATAATCAATGCGGATCCCCTTCTTCATGGCATCAAGAACTTCCTGACTCCCTGATTCAATCCCCAGACACAGCATTCTGCAACCGCTTCGGGCAAGGCGGGCGCAGAAATCCGGTACAAGGAAATCATCGATCACCCGGCTGAAACCGTACCACGGAACCCCCGCTGCCTCCGATCCGGCAAGAATCCTCAGAAGTCCGGGACTCATCTCATGGTCACAGAAGTGAATACAAACAGGATTGTACCGTTCAGACAGCTCGATATATCCCTTATATGCAGCATTGTTTCCAGGACTGGAAAACGCCACCCCCTCGAAGGTTTCCGAACAAAAGGCACAGCGCCGGTAACTGCAGCCGAGGGTAGGGCTGTAGGGAATGATCATTCCGGGTGCGATATAGGTATTCTTTCCAGCAAAGGTAACATCAGGGACAATCCCGGATACACAACACTTACCGGACGGCAAAGACAGAGAACCTCCCGGGCATACATGTGTGTCAATAAACTCCTCTCCGCTTTCATACCAGGGCAACACCCCGGTCTCTGCGCACACCGCATTAAAGTGTTCATTATCCATCCATGACCGAAGAAGTCCGCCGCCAAGGACGATTTTCACTGCCGGGAAACCTGCCTTGACGAAACCGATGATGGAAAACGCGGTCAGGACCTGGCTTAAATAGGAAACAGACAGCCCGAGCCATTGCTCACCAGCCGAAGACAGGGCATTGAGCGCATTGGTAATGCGTAGGGAAAACCAGAAGAAATAAGGATTTTCTTCATACTCACGGTACGCCCTGCGGATATCTCCGGACCGGTAAGGAGACAACTCTTCATCCTGATAATCCGCAAGGCTGACGGTAAACCGTTCGTTAAAAAGCCCGCTTTTTGAAACAACACGGGACAGCACACTCACATCCTGCACATACGAGTCAAAACAGGAATAACCATCCATGGACTGCAGCCGGAGAAGAGCGTCATCTTTTCTGCGGAATGCCCTTCGTGTCCAGGTATCATCAGAAGCGGCATGGGATGATACTGCCTCATTGAAACATTCACTGTTTCCGTCTATACACTCATGGGGAATACCTCGCATGGACAAATACGCAGAAAGCCTCCCGAAAGCTGCCGGAGGCTCCGACGGACGCGAGACAGGGGGATACACCAAAATCATGAATGGCAGTGTAGCATAAATATCATCTCCTTAAACATTATCGGCTGTGAAGGACACAAGAAGGTCACGCTGTTTCAGGAGTATGAACCTGTCATTGATTGCAAGAGAAAGTAAGAACAGCTAAAGTAGTATACGTATGAAAACTATTTACATCAGCGGACATAAAAATCCGGACATGGATTCGGTCTGTTCGGCGTATGCTTATGCGGTACTGAAGAATGCTGTTCATCCGGAAGTCAATTATGTTCCTATTCGCTGCGGCGCCCTCAACCCCCAGACAAAAGCTGTTTTCTCTGCCCTGAATATGACGCCGCCGGCTCTCATGACCGATATCAGCCCCCGGGTTGAATCCATTACCAAGACAGATCTTCCAGAACTTGACATGAACGCACCTGTATACACCGCGATCGACGAACTGGACAAAAAAACCCTGAGCATGATTCCGGTAAAGGACAGTAATCACGATTTCATGGGCACAGTAAGTATTCATGAAATTAGCGCCTTTCTGGTACGTGAAAACCTTGGGTCCCGTCCGAGGTATAACTTCATTCCCGAAAACATCCCCAGGGTTGTTCCAGGCCGTGTGTTTTCAGAAGGAACCAATGGTCCCTTTACGGCGCCATTAATGATCGGGGCCATGCCATACGAAATATCAATCGACCGTATCGCCCGCCTGGGCAGCGCGCTTCCATTGCTGGTTGTAGGTCTCAGACGGGAGCTCATCGACTACGCGGTAAAAGAGAATTTCCCCGGAATTATTCTGACAGGTATCCGACAGAGTGACCGGATCGATACCGATTTCTCGGACTATAATGGGTTTGTGTATATATCCGAAGCAGATACGGCAGAAACAGCACGGCTTTTGCGCTTGTCATCTCCGGTAAAAGACATTGTCAAAACAGATATTCCGCACCTTCAGGCCGACACAACCATTGATGAAGCAAAACGGATGCTCCTTGCCTCGGACCTCAGGGGCCTTCCGGTTTTTAAGGAAGGAACATTTATAGGAGTAGTTACCCGGCGCTGCTTTATTGAACCGCCGAAAACAGGCCTGATTATGGTTGATCATAATGAAATGGACCAGAGCGTACAGGGGGCAGACAGTGCGGTATTACTGGAAATAGTCGATCACCACCGGATATCCCTTCCCGACACCCGGGAGCCTATCCATGTGGACGTTCAGCCCCTTGGCTCCACCTGTACCATCATCTACGGTAAATTCAAGTCCTTGGACATAAAACCGGATGCAAAAACAGCAACCGTACTGCTGTCCGGCATTTTATCAGACACAGTACTGCTCAAATCCCCCACCTCGACAAAGACAGATGAACAGGCAATCCAGGCACTTTCGGCAATCGCAGGACTGGACTGGGAAGACTGGGGGAATGAAATTTTCAGCCATGCAGCAACTCTGAAAGGAACAGATCCGGATCGGATAGTTAACGGAGATTTTAAAACCTATGAACACAAGGGTATCCGTTTCGGTATAGGCCAGGTAGAAGTGACGGCCTTTGAGGATATCCATGAGGT
>JAFGQL010000011.1 GCA_016935695.1 Spirochaetales bacterium | reverse complement strand
CAGCCGGGAAAGTCCTGGGACGTATAAATACGTATCAAAAGTTTTCAAATCCCTTTGTTATGACCGATGACGGGACCATGTATGCCGGGGTCGGTAAGAGTACCCTGTTGGCAGTGAATGCCGCCGGTGTTATACGATGGAAACGCCGTTTTGATACTTCCATCGGCCGCCATATATTACCCGGCCCCGGAGGAGAAATATATCTCCTTTCCGATCATGGGGTCCTGTACTCCCTTTCTGCCAGAGGAACAGAGCGCTTTCGCGTATCTACGGGTCTGAAAAGTATTCTCCCTATTGGTATGGACGGTCAGGGGAGAATCCTTATAGCTGCAGACGACGGGTTCCTTCACCTGCTGTTGCCCTGGGGAGAAGAAGTGTGGAAATTCCGGCTTGCAGGTCCAGCGCTCGCCTATGCTTTTTACGGCAGCGGGATACTCTGTACTACTGCCGCAGGAACCCTGGTATATGTTGACGGTGATGGCAAAATGGTGTGGCAATACGCTGCGGACGAACGATTGTCTGAACTGGTTCATGACGGCACACACATATATGCGGCAGGCGAGGAGGGGCTGGTTCTGGCATTGGGTACCGATGGCCGGCTCCTGTGGCATGAACGGGTTGAAAGTTCCGCCTCAGCTCTGTATTTAGGGAATGACCGTTCACTTGTATTGACGGCGAAGGACGGCGGCATTTTCTTTTTTGGTTCAGACGGCCGTCTTTATGGCACTGTTACCACCGGGACGGGGCTCGAAGCGGGCCTCCTTGCTTCTTCCGGAATTCTGGTGGTGGGCGGCAGCGACTGGATAGTCTCCGGGTTCAGTGCTCCCCGGCCCCACCCTGAATGGGCCCAGGCCGGCGGGAACACCGGAAGGACCTGGTCTGCCATGGAACATGCTGCCTGGCGGTACTGGCTCAGTTTTTTTGAAAAGGACCCTGATTATCTTGCTGTCAATGCGATGATTGTCCATGGGCTATCCGCCCGTGATCCCGATGCGCTTACATGTGCCCTGGACGCGCTGGAAGAAACAGTGTCAGGCGACGAAAAATTCCTTCGGGAGCCCTATCTTCTTTTCTTTCTTGAAAGGATAATTACCCATCATATCCTGGAGCCGACAAGGACAGTCCCTGCGAAGGATTACCCCGGTATTCGTATAAGGGCATTGGGGTTGCTGGAACAGATGGATTCTTCTTACCGCAATGAAATATACCTGACGTTGTGCGAACACGAATGGGACACCTCGGTTCTGGCCAAGGCTCTTAAAGGGTTTGAAAAACTTCCGGTAGATGAAAACGGGCGTCTTTCCAAGGCAATAAGCGCCAGGCTTCTCAGGCAGGAATCCGCATACGACATATTCACGTCAGCGGCAATCGATGCTCTTCTTGCCGCGGCCAGGTACCGCGGGAGCCGTCCAGATACCCTCATTACCGACGCAGCCATGTTTGTGTACCGCAATACCAGGGATGAGGCGATCAAACGCAAGGCCCTTTTGCTTATGCGGTATTAATGTACTCGCAAATGTACCCGTTCCATTATATACTCGTTACCATAGAAGCTTCTTGTGCGGAGGAAGTACATGAATAAAGTAATCGCAGCATTGGGCCTCATCCTTTTTTTAACACCCTGTTTCGGTATAGATGTGGAAGAACAGGAGCTTACATCGGTACGGCTCGGCTCTGTTGAATTTCTCAATTATGAAGGCCCACACAGTAAAATCGAAACCCGAGAGCAAATAGAAGGAATAGGCCGGTTCCTAGGCGGTGATTTCTCACGGGAATCGGTGTACGCGGGGAAATACCGTATACTAAGGGCATTCCTTGAAGATACTGTCCTTCTAAATGCCGATATTTTTGTGGTGGAAGCCGGTGCTCAAGTTGATCATATCGATAATATCCGGAGGATCATATCCTCCTATCTGCAGACTACATATGATTATTCAGTCAAAGACGCGGACCTGTTGGCTGAATTCTGCAGCTACTACAATGCGGTATATCGCGGAAACATGGATTATGTATCATCGAAGTACCACACGGGTGTGGTGTCCCATCTTTCCGCGGCGAATATGGGAATAGCCACTTCTTACCGGGAATGGCCGGGAAAAACCAGAATGCTTATTCCTTTGAAAGGGTCGGGAAAAATCGATGCCGATGTGATTTCCGATGAAAACGTAGTGGAAAAACTGCGTGAAGAAGAAGACAAGGGAATACCCGAACGTAAAGAGCTGGTGGAATATAAAGAAAAGGAAATAGAGGAGTATCAGGAACAGATTGATACTGCCAGAGAAGAAATTGACACCGAAAAGAAAACAATTGCCAGGGAAGAACAGGAAATAGAAGAAGACAAAGCCGTTCTGGAAGAGCAAAAAGAGACCCTCGAACCCGAAGAAGCAGCCCGTCAGGAAGAGGAGATAGCGGAAAAGGAAAAGGAACTTGAACAGCGGCGGGAAACAGTCGCGGAAAAGGAAGCCGAGGTAGAGGAGAAGGAAGAAGAACAGCGATCCCGGGTGGAACGAATTCAGGAAGAGCGGGCCCAGATAGCCGCAGACCAGCAGGAGCTTATTGAAGATGAAAACGCGCAAAGTGCAACAGCAGTCGTCCGGGGAAAAGAAATCCTTTTTCTCAAGAAAAACTCGGATTCACGGGATGCTCCGGGCACTCTTGTGTTCCTGAACACTGCTACAGGCAGGGAAACCAGAGCATCCTCTGTTACCACCATCCATTCGCCGACAACCTACTCATACGGGAGGGACATCCTGGTGGTAGCCGGAGAGGAGGAGGGCAACCGGGCTATCCGTCTGGTGCTGATTGATCCCGTTTCTCTGGAAATGAAGCAACAGGGCGATTCCGATATGTATCCTGCAAGTTTTCTTTTAGTCGACGGGGAGTACATCTACGGGGTGGTAAAGGAAGGGTCGGAGTATTACATTGGCAGATTCGACAAATTTTTAGGCAGAAACGCATCCTCCAGGGTTTCGGTTCTGCCAAATACATGGATGAAGATTGACAGCGGGCAGCTCTTTGTGCAGACTGCAGGTGGTGTGAAGGGTGTGGATGCGATGACCCTCATGGAAAGCGAATAAGCCGGCAGGCAGTTACAGCAGATACGCGGGAGTGAGTATGAACCTGTTTCGGGGAAGAAGTCTTGAGGTTGTAAACAGTTTTTCTGTTGCCGAACAGATGTATTTGTATGAAAGAACACGGGAACTGAAATTGAAAACCCTCCGTGGAGAAGATGTGGATTACTTCCGCATACAGGATAACGCTCTTTCTGTGTATATTATGTTTCTTGAAGACAGTACGCGTACGAAAGAATCTTTCATAAACGCCGCGCGTTTCCACGGCGCCAGGGTAAATGTGTTTAACCCCCATACCTCCTCTTTTAACAAAAAGGAAAGCATTACCGATACGGTTAAAATGCTTTTCGGCTATGCCGACCGTTCACTTTTTGTTGTCCGCAGTAAGGAAGAAGGTTTATGTTCATGGCTGGACGAGGCTCTTGGTGATTATGCCCGGCAAATCGGCTATCCTAAACCGTCATTCATTAACGGCGGAGACGGTCGGCATGAGCATCCTACCCAGGAATTTCTGGATGAGTTCAGTTTTCTTGAACAGCGGGAATGGGATAATTCACATATTCATCTTGCCCTTGTCGGGGATCTTTTTCACGGTCGGACTGTTCATTCGAAAGCCGACGGTTTACGGGTATTCAAAGAGGTACAGGTTGATCTTGTGGCGCCGAAAGAGCTGCAAATGCCGGCTTCCTATATAGACAAAATGAAACGTAACGGTTTTCTGGTGCGTGAATATGCTTCTATTGACGAATATCTGGCATCGGGAGCAACTGCGCCCATATGGTATTTTACCCGGTTACAATTAGAAAGGATGGGTGATGAAATTCGTGAGAAAGCCCAGTCGCTGCGGGCTGCGGTATCTTTCACCAGGGAATTTCTGCCGAAAATTGCTGAAGGTACCAGGTTTTATCATCCGTTACCCCGGCACCGGGAGTTTCCCACAATTCCTTCGTTCCTGGATGCAACGCCTCTCAATGGCTGGGACCGGCAATCGATTAATGGGTACTTTACCCGCATAGTAGAGATAGGTCTTCTCGCTGGTGATCTGGGAAAGGATTTCAGCGGAAGCAGTGTTCAAGAGGAAACCTATGCGGATGATTTTGTCGAGGAAGTTGCCGCGGAGCGGGCTAAGCCGCATAATTACAAGGTGGGCATAAAGCCTGTAGAAAACGGTATTGTGATAGATCATATCGGCAAGGGCCGTGATTTGGCCCTGATCTGGGACCATATCGATAAAATACGTCGTATCATGAACCTGAATATAAGAAGTTCTCACGGGGTATACCATTCAAACGAGGAAGGGATATACAAAGGAATCATTAGCCTGCCCAACGTGCTTTCATTTGATGAACGGCAGATAAAGATGCTGGGAGCGGTGGCGCCGGAATGTACCCTCAATATCATTCACGGCAGCAAAATTACAAAAAAATACAGAATGCACACGCCGCCGAGGGTATACAATTTTAGGGAAATATCCTGTAAAAACGAAAACTGTATTTCACATCCGAGTCACTGCGAACCGGTGAAGGCAGAGTTTATCCGCTTGAACAGTAATACCTACTCCTGTAAATACTGTGAGCATCCCCATTCTTTCCATGAAATTTGGGATGTGTAAAACTGTTCAGCGTTTTATCTTAAAAAATTTTTGAATAAATTTGACGAGCCGTAACCACATACGCTGGATCCATGAAGGGTGGTTGAGACGGTCGAGCCGGGTGTATCCTTCCGCGACTTCTTCTTCGTTGAAATCCTTTCTGAACAGGTTTTCATTCAGCTCCATCTCCAGCTTTTCTGTCCTTGTAAGATGTGTGTATACACGGGCCTCTATTGTACGCCAGCCCAGCCGTATGGCTGATTCAAGCCGGCGGTGACCTGCAATCAGTTCATTGTCTTCGGTAATAAGAATGGGATTCAACAGCCCGTGATGGCGCATGCTGTCCATCAGATGGCCCAGGTCGCCTAAATCCTTTCGTACCCTTTTTTTAATTATGATTTCGTGGACACCGATTTCCATGGCTGTATGCCTCCAGAATTCTAGTCAAGGAGCGGATTTTCTGAATCAGAGCTGATCGGGTTTGATAAAAAGCGGTCAGAAGCGTCACTGCTCCTGTCGTCCTTTTGCAGATCATGTATATTCAGGTCCGGCAGTTCAATCCGCATCATGCTGTCCTGGATACGCTTGAGCAGTATATCATCCCGTTCCTGCTGCCATTCATGATACTCACAGGGGGTTTTCGGTTCGGTTCCAGCAAGGAACAGCTCTTCCACTGTTCCATCAGTACAGGCATAGGTCGGCAGCTGGCCGGATTTGGCGCAGATAATTGCGGTGACAAGGCCGGTTTCAGGACGTTTAAATTCCTTGGGCTCAAGGTTTGCGTGGATCTGTTTCATGTAACGGGCCCAGACAGGACCGGCCGCAGTGGCGCCTGTCAAATCACGGCCCAGGGAGTTCCCCGGCTGGTCGAAACCGAACCAGACTGCAGTGGTGACATAGGGTGAAAAACCGCAGGTCCAGGCATCTCCCCAGTTCTGGGTGGTTCCTGTTTTCCCTGCCATGGCCATTTCGCCGAAACCGCCGACTTGCCTTCTCCGGTTTGCCAGGGTGCCGTATTCAACAGTACTTTGAAGGAGATTCACCATCATATACGCGTCCTGTGGGGGAATCAGCTGAGTGTTGCCGTTTTTCCGTTCATTGAGGAGTTCTTTCTCATACTCAAGAATGGTGTTTCCTTCACGGTCTTCTACATAAATAATGCCAATCGGTTCAACCCGTTTACCCTGTCCGGGAAAGGTAGCGTAAGCCCTTACCATATCTATAGGGGCGACTTTTACAATACCGAGAGCAAGGGGATACTTCCTTGGGAAATTGTTTTCATCATTGCGGAACTCGTATTTGCCCAGAAGGAGAGATGCCCGTTCAATGGCTGCTTCAAACCCGACCCCTTCCAGAACCTGAATTGACGGAATATTCATAGAAGTTGCCAAGGCAAAGCGGAGGAGCACGGATCCTTTCCAGTCTCCAAGGTAGTTCGTAGGATCCCATACTGTGCCGTCAGGGTTGGTCCACATCATTGGTCCGTCGTACAGCCTGGTTGCCGGCGTGAATTTCCGCGATGAGATCGCCGCGGAATAATACAGCGGCTTAAACGCCGATCCCGGTTGTACCTGGGCCTGGACTGCCCGGTTAAGTTTGGTGATTTCAAAGTCACGGCCGCCGACCATTGCCAGTATATGGCCTGTGCCGTTCTCGATGGTGATGAGGGCCCCTTCGACAATCGTGCGTTCATCGGCTTTTTTTCTGATTGTATAGACGGTGTCGGCGCTCTGCCGGACTTTACGGTTACCGAACATCAGGGAAACAAGATCAAGAGCCGGATTAATATCGTTGAAATACGACTGAGTCGCTTCTTTTTTATTCTGGACTCCCGCAACTTTCATGGAGTTAACGTCGAATGCCAGGGAAATCATGTCAACGATGGGGATGTAGGCCTGATCAGCGAGATCCAGCCGGCTTGAACGGGTATTACGGTACGCGGTATTGATTTCCGTATACCCGGTTGACATTTCTCTGTCGGCGATTTCCTGGTAATCGAGGTCCAGCGTCGTGTACACCGTGTATCCGTCTCTATTGATGTTTGCGGATCCGTAAAGTATTTCCTCCAGCGTCTGCCGTACGTATTCAGTGAAGTAGGGTGCAAGGCTTTCATTATCCAGGTACGCCCCGGTTATGTTGGAACGGGTATAGTCCCAGTTGTCCCAGAATTCCTGAACCGACTGGTCTGCTTCTTCCTGGGATAAATAGCCAAGCTGTACCATTTCGCGCAGAACCGACTGCTGTTTCTCTTTTGCTACTTCCGGATTTTTGATCGGACTGAAGGCGTCGGGAGCGGACAACAGGGGAACCAGAATGGCCGATTCCGCGACGGTCATGTGCCTGGCTGAATGGTTGAAATAAAACTGGCTCGCGGCTTCTACGCCGTCAGTGCCGTGGCCCAGAGGCATCAGGTTAACATAGAGTTCCAGTATCTGGTCTTTGGACAGTACCCGTTCAACCTGAAAGGAGTACCACAACTCTTTCAGTTTTCTGGTGATGGATTTTTCTTTACGGTCGGCGAATATCCATCCGGCTACCTGCTGGGTGATGGTACTTGCGCCTCCGGAAAAATTTCCGGTGGCCCAGTCGAAAACCGCCCTGGAAAACCGGAGCGGATCGAAACCTCGATGGGAGTAAAAACGGCGGTCTTCACGGGTAATCAATGCGTATATCAGATGCTTGGGGAGTTCGTTAAGGGAAACAATTTCCCGCTTCTGGTCGCCGAAAAACTCGGTGATAACCCTTCCGTGTTTATCGAGGACCTGTGTAGGTAGGGCAGGTTCGTAGTTGCCGATTTCGCGAATGATATCAATGTTTTTTGTTGATGAAACCGCAAGCCCGACGGCGGCTCCGGTAATGACCGCAAACAGGACGGCAAGCGCAATAATTCCGTCAATCAATACCCGCTGTTTTCGTGAAAAACCCATGAGGCTTACAGTAAGTCCCAAGGCAATCTTTGTCAAGTTATGGACCTATAGGTCCTGGCGGAACCAGGCTCGTCCTTTCACGGGGTAAAGGGAGGGGGATGCAGCGCAATAAAAAAAATAGCATAAAAAAGACCGATCCCCCTTGCGGGGAACCGGCCTTAAGCTAGGTTGTCGGTTGGTTAAATATAGTAAACTGGGAGGGGAACTATATTAGGTCGCCGACACCCTTATTATCGACCTGTACACTGGATAAATTTAATCAACTTTTATAACAATATCCATAGATAATTGAATACGGTAAACCCTTCCTCCTTCGACTTTCAGGGACTGGGTCAGGCTGTAATCGCCGATGTTGATCACAATGGAATGATCGCCGGGGGCAATCGTCCTTTCTTTACCCGGCTCCAGGATTTTTTCCCCATCCAGGTATACCGCGGCGTTATGGTTGATTTCAAAGATGATTCTCGGTTCTGTCTTAACAAGCTCAAGGTTCAAGACTGCCGTTTTGCCACGCTCTACTCCGATTTGTTTCGTCAACGGTGAGTAGTGTTCAGAATGGATACTCACGGTATGAAGCCCGGGTGAGAGAAGAATCTTCTGCCAGGGCCCCTTTATTTCGGTATCATCTATGCGTACAAGGACAGGATGTTCGTTGTTCATGAGAAGTGACAGCGCGCCAACATCCTTCACTACCGGCTTGGCGATAACCTTGATTTTTTCACGGTAAAGAGAATTCGGAATACCCTTCATGACCGGCAGAACTGTACACAGGAGAGGAAGCTTGTCCGGATTGACGGCGGTGTGAAAAACTGTTATGTCGGGATCTGAAGGCCGGCCGGTTTCTCCCGGGAAACTATACCGGATAAACTCACGCCGGGAGGGGGGCAGGACAGAGAAGCCGAGTTCTTCTCCGCTGTAACGGCGTACTCCTTCAGAAGGCGACGGGGTCACTCCCTGGTATACAAAGAGGGCAAAGCTGTCCCGGTACTGTGCCAGAGCCGGTGCGATATGAAGTTCCAGATCGAATCCCGCAATGAAATCCATGTCCCCTTCTATGGCAACCCCGAAGATGTCTTCTATAACGATTTCCGTTTCCACGGCTGATCCTGCGGAAACAGCCAGGGTAGATGTATAGGGTCCGCTAATCGGCGCAGCAGCGCCTGGTATGAGAAGAGCGAGAAGAATGTATGGGCATATGAACCTCTTCATTCCTGTCCCTTTGGCAGCAGCAGTTTTGGATTTTGAGGATTGCCATGCTGCCGTACTTCGAAGTGGAGATGAGGACCGGTCGTCATGCCGGTAACTCCTATCTCACCGATTATCATACCCGAATGAACCTCTTGATTCAACCGAACAAGGGCTTTTGACAGATGTCCGTAAAGGGTTTCATAACCGCTTTTGTGATCGATGATTATATAGTTTCCCAGAACTTCGTTTTGTGCAATTCGTGTTACCGTTCCCTCCCGTGCGGCGATTACAGGAGTTCCCACCGGCGCGGCGAGATCAATGCCGTTATGAAAGGCTGGATGTCCGGTAAAGGGATCGTGTCTGCGGCCGAAATCGGAGCTTATGTAGCCGGCGAGTACCGGATATCTGAAAAATACCCCCAAAAACATGGCCCGTTCAACGGGATGAAACCGGGTACCTGTGAAAGCGATTATTTTCCTGGAATTAATTCGAATTTCCATACGGTTTTCACTCGCACGGGAGGCTACTATCAGCATATCGAGGTCTGTTGGCTTGTCGGTGCGGGCAAATACAGCGGGCATATTGGGAACAAGCAGTATTTCTCCGCCCTTAAAAAAAACATTGGATGCGTAGCCGTTGAGGGTTGCAATTGCTTCGTAGGGAAGATTGCACCGGGCAGCAACAGAAAGGATGTCCATTTCTACGGGCACCGTAAGTTCGAAAATACTCAGCATAGGCACAGGTTCATTCCGTTGGACCGACTGGTGATAGCGGTCAATATCTTCCTTCAGTTGGCGGAAGACAGGATCCTGTAGTGTTGTGCTGTGAATCCTGGGAAAAGCGGCAAGGGGTATGCACAAGATGATCAGCGCCAGGCTGAGGGATACCACGCGGACAGACAGTCTTGTCAGTTGCAGAAAACCCATATCAGTTTTTAAAAAACAGAAACCCTGTTAATGTCAGAAATGTTGCGGCGCCGGCAATCCCGAAGGCAATCATTCCATGACCGAAAAGGTATACAGTGCACAAACCAGTGACGATGGCAAGCAGGTACTTTCCTGTGTTTACGAAGAATTCCCGTATAGCGGTGAACAATCCGGCTGTTCCATCGCGATCGGTGATACCTTTTAGCCGCATCCCAAGAGAGGACAACAGAAGCAGCGCGAGAAAGCTTAGGGCGAACGCGGTATATACTGCAGGCTCCTTTGTGGCAAGAAACCACATGGGATACCCCGCTGCAACAGCCAGGGCAAGGAAAAACAGAAGTACAAGGAGGAAGCTTGTGGAGGTTTTAAAAAAATGAATATACCCTTTAAGTATGGACTGAACGGCTTTTTTCATGGTGTTTCCTTCAATAACAGATAGTCCTGGGTGAATTTTATTACCTCGGCCTCGGTTCCCCAGGTTGCGGCCATGGATATGAGCGCCTCGAGTACTTCCATTAACTCGGGTTTAAGCCGCAGGGTGTCATATATGAGGCAGGCTTTCTTAAAATATTCGTAGCTTTCCTTATGATTACCTGCTTTACGGTGAATGATGGCCAGAGCGTGGATGTCCTTCGCTATTCCATAACTGTGTTCTGTTTTTTTATCGTTATCCAGAGCTCGGTGCGCAAAATCGAGGGCCTCGTCATACTTTTCCAGTTTCGAATAGATTGAGCTGATCATATAGTAATTGGCCGCCAACAGAGTGAGTCTCGAAAGGTTTTTATTGATCGAGGCGGCATTCGTGAAGCTGTTCAGCGCCCGATCCAGATCGCCGTCGTATTTGGCCAGTACTCCCGCGTTATGATAAAGAACCGCGACAGTTTCCGTTCCGCCGGGAATTGTGGCTGACAGTTCAAGTGCTTCTTCTATATACGGACGGCCTGTTTCGACATCTCCGGTCTGGAGATAAGCTTCCCCCGCGTTCGCAAGCGACAGTACCGCGAGTTCCGGATTACCGAGGTTCCGTGCAAGCTGGACTGCTTTTAGGAGATACTCTTCGCCTTGTTCCTGTTTGCCCAGAGCAATAAGTGTTTTTCCTGCCGAAATGTAGTTTGCTGTCATACCGTCCTGATTGTCTACGGAAATGTTCAACTCAAGTGCCATGGTAAAAAAGCCCAGTGCCTGTTCGTACATAGCACTGTCAAAATAGGTGTTGCCGTAAACCGCATATTCAGCGGCTTTATTCCGTTTTGTGTACACGTCCGGCCCCTTATCCGGCTTTGATGAACATGCGGCGGTACAGATCACGAGTGGAACAAGCAAAATGATCAGGCGTTTCATTAAAAATCTCCATCCCGGTATCCCCGGAACGTGCCGGGTTGTTCTTTTTCAGGTGAAATACCGCCGCGAAGAACCGGATTGTTTTTCAGGCCTTCCAGAACATCCTTTCCCTGATCCAGGGCTTGCCTGGTCTCCTCAATTAATCCGGTAATCTGGGGGGTCGTCGCGTTGATATATCGGGTAATGTCTTCTACCTGTTGTATGGAATTGTTCACCCCTGAAAGAATCCCGTCAATCTGGGCATACAGTGCCATATGATCGTTCAAAAGAAACGCGGCTGTGCTGTCAGGAGCGACCAGTTTTTTCACCAGGACGGCGGGGTCAGAAAGTTCTGATCGCAAGGATTCCGACAGCTGAGTTATGTCCCCGACCAGTTTGTTTGATGCAGCAGCGATTTCCGACATGACAGAAGCAGCGTCCCGGGTTATGTCCTCTACATGGTAGAGTGTCTGACCGAGAGGACCTTTGTCAGCGCCGGTGGCGATGGCATCAACATTCCGCAGGAGGGTATTGACGGCGGGAAGTGTTTCTTCCTTTATATGCACTAGAATATCGCCGACATTCCCCATCATTACCGAAATTTCATCCGAGGATTTTGTTTCCACAAGGCCATCTTTTACCAGTTTAATGCCGTCGGCGAAATCCAGGGAAGGGATGTAAGAACCGCTTGGTTTAGGCGCGGTGACATATTTACCCGGATGGAGCAAAAGGCCCCCGCCCAGGTTAAGTGGATTTGTGGCGAATTCAATAACTGTGTTTTCCCGTACCCGTGAATGGTATTCCCGGTAAATGGTGAACCGTACTTCGACCGTGTCATCATCTAAAAGCTGAAGAGCATCAATCTGCCCGATTTGAAAACCCTTAAACCGTATTGCCATGGCTGTCTTGAGCCCTTCTGCGGACTCGAATTTGGTGAAAAATACAGGATCATCTACGTACCAGCGTTTGTTGATGCCCATGAATACGAGTACAAGGGCAATCATTCCGATGGCTATGAGGACGAATAATCCTGTTATCTGTTCAGCGAACCGAAGTCTGAATTTCATGCTGTTGCTATTCTAGTCTCCTGTATTCATGAGGTCAAGCAGATCATCCCCTTCTGATTGTGCTTCATTGGTTTCTATGACGTCAGCTATGATGTCCCGTAAGTGATCATTGTGTTGTCTCAATATCTGGGGATACGGGCCGGCGGCAATAATTTCTCCCTTATCCAGAGCTATCAGATAATCGGCATACATGGTAAGGGTCCTGCTCTCGTGGGTGGAAAGACAAAGGGTTTTTCCTTCTGTTTTAAACACGTTCATGATGGATTCCATTTTGCGCGCGTTGCTCGTATCCACCCCTGAGGTCGGGAAATCCAGGAAGAGGGTTTCCGGGTTGTTGCAGATCCCGCGGGCAAAGGAGATGAGTTTCCGTTCTCCCGCAGAAACCTGGGCGGGTCTCAGGTGGGGGTTGTCCCAGAACCCGACCTTGCGGATTAGCTCATGTACCCGGGCGTCTATATCTGAAGGCGTCAGGTCCGGATTATGAAGAACGAGGGGGAGACTTAAGTTTTCATACACTGAGCGGTTGGCCCACAGTGCGCTGTCCTGAAACACAAATCCGGTTTTTTTTCTGGTTTCCAAAAGTTCCCTGTCATTCAGGCTCCGGTAATCCCTGCCCAGATACCGCACATTGCCTTTTTGCGGATCCAGAAGGCCGGCGCTTGTTTTTAGGAGGCTGCTTTTTCCGCTTCCTGCAGGACCAATAATGACCGTGGTTTTTCCTGCGGGAATAGACAGGTTTATATCCCGTAAAATGGCAATTCCTCCACGGATTAAGGTTACGTTTGTCAATTCTATGATCGCTGCCATGTACCCGCCTGTTCCTTACAGATAGTATATCATGGTGATGACCGCATCAGCGAGGATACACATGACAAATCCCTGACCGACCGCCTTGATCGCGGCTACCGGTACTTCATAGGAGGCCTGTTGAACATTGAATCCGTGATAGGTGGCTACAATGGATATGATTACGCCGAACACCAGACTCTTCACGAGGGAAGAGACAATGTCCGCCATGCCTATCTGCTGAAGAAGGTTAGAGAAATACTCCTGGAACTGAATGGGCCGAATGAGCCTTGTAAGGAGGAATGATCCGCCTAAGCCGAATACGTTGAAATAAATGTTTAAAAGGAGGATTGATACGGTAACTCCCAGAAAGCGCGGGACGACAAGATAGGAAATGGGATTGATGCCCACTGCCTGGTAGGCTTCTATTTCGTGGTTGACTACCATATTGCCCAGTTCCGTCGCTATGGCGGTGCCTGACCGGGCTATGATGATGAAAGCGGTAAGAATCGGGCCGAGTTCCCGGGTAATAACAGTGATTAGTATGGTGTAAATCAGCTGGCCCTGGCCGAACTGGGGAAGGAGGTTAAGCCCCTGGATGATAATGACCGCTCCGATCGACATAGACAGAAGGGCTATGACGGTGAGGGCTTCATATCCTGTAAAAAACACCTGAAGGACAAATACTTTGAAGCCCACCTGCTTCTTTCGGAAAAAAAGAAGGGCTTCCTTCATTACAAGCCAGAAAAAGCCCGCCGCGTATCCAAAGGACTTTATGCGCCCAAACACCCATCTGCCGATATGCTGGATCATAGGTCTACATGATAGGCGAATACGCAAGTTCCATCAAGAAAGATTTTACCATGTCAGGGCTTATCTTCATGTTTCCAGTGGTTCTTCCCAGGTGGTTGTGGGGTTTGCTCTTCCCGTGAAAGTCAGAGCCCCCGGTAATAAGAAACCCGAAATCCCGGGCCGCGGCGATGAGCCGTTCGCATTTTCCCGGTGAGTGTTCCGGGTAATATCCCTCTATGCCCCGAATCCCCATTTCATGCCAGCGTTTCAGATACTCCATCAATCGGGACCATGATATCATGAGGCTTAACGGGTGTGCAATTACCGGAATACCTCCGGCGCTTGTAATCATATCAATGCCATCTTCGAGAGAGATAAAATCCCGCTGGACAAACAACGGTTTTCCGTTTCCCAAAAAACGGGCGAAAGCGTCTTTAATGTTTCTGGCAATCCGTCTTTTGACTAACAACTCGGCGAAGTGGGGCCGTCCCGGATAATCGCCTCCAGCTATGGAGCGAATATCATCGTAATCCACTTCGATGCCCTGTTCCCTCATTTTTTCGATAATTTTTACATTACGGGATTCCCGCACCTGCTGGGCATGTGTGAGGGTCTGCCGAAATACAGGGTCGTCATAGGCTATCCCGTAGCCGAGGAGATGTATTTCTCCTCCCATAAATCCCAGGGAAAGTTCTATCCCCGGAATGATGTCCACTCCAAGTTCGCGGCCTTTTTCCACGGCCTCTGGGATACCGCTTACCACGTCATGATCGGTAAGAGAGATTGCCTTAAGGGAATGTTTCGCCGCCAGGGCCACAAGACCTCCCGGGCTGAGTTCTCCATCTGAATGACTGGAATGGCAGTGAAAATCAAACATATGCCCCAAATAATACACCATAAACCTTTGTCATGGCTCTTTTTTTATCCGTGAAATACCGATATAGTTGTATATATGGTCCGGTTTAGTCCGGCCCGTAGCGCTGTCTGCGATTATTGGATCAATTTCTTGTAATAGAAAGGGCAGACAAAGATTGAGGGGAATGCATGCCAAGGCCGATGCAATACAAAGCAAACTCCGTTGTGTACTTTAAGGGAGACAGCGGCGACCGCATTTATATTCTCAAGAGCGGAAAAGTGTCCCTGCGGTATAATGATATTGAGACCGGACAGGAGCTGCGGGATCTTATCCAGACCGGTGAGTTTTTCGGCGTAAAATCCGCTTTGGGTAGGTATCCCCGGGAAGAAACCGCCATGGTCCTTCAGGATTCAGATATGATTGTTTTCTCGGTTCCTGAGTTCGAGGCCTTTGTTTCAAAAAACACCAGGATCATTACCAAAATGCTCACTGTGTTTTCAAATCAGCTCAGGCGTATTCATAAACAGGTGCAGAACCTTCTCTCTGCCGGCAGGGCAGGCCAGGAACAAAATCCGGAACAGGGTCTTTATAAAATTGGTGAATATTACGCGGCATGTCAGAAATTTCCCCAGGCCCTGTATGTATTCAAACGTTACCTCACCTATTATCCCTCCGGTCGTTTTGCAAGCCAGGCGAATACCCACATTACCGAACTGGAGCAGAAACTGTCCCAGGGAGGTACGGCACAGCCGTCGATACGCCAGCAGCCTGTTACCACCCATGCGTCGTTGACTCCGGCTGCAAAACAGTACTATGACGGAGTCAGTTTGTTCAGCCAGCAAAAGTTTCAGGATGCTCTCAGGGCTTTCAAGCTTATACTGGAAAAAGGCGATGACCCTGAATATGTGGCTAAATCCAATTATGAAATAGGCCGCTGTTTATATTCCATGGGCAGCTTTGACAACTGTATCGCCCATTATCAGAACATGATTCAGCAATATCCTAAACACCCTGATCTGATTGATGCCCTGTATTATGTGGGCTCAAGTTATGAAAAAAAGGGTGTTATAGATAAGGCAAAGGGATTTTATACTAAAATATTGAGCATGGCTTCCGATTCATTGCCTGTATACCGCAGGACCAAAAAAGCCCTCCGGGGTCTTGAAGCCTAGGATTTTCTGTTAGCAGAGGAGTTTTTATGTCCCTGGACATGTCGATTTTCAACCGGTTCGCAAAAACATACCAGAAAGGCGACATTATTTTCTGCGAACACGAGCCTGGTGACACCTTTTACCTCATTCAATCCGGCCGTGTCCAGATTGTGAAAATCATGGATAATATAGAGAAGAACATCGATATCCTTCAGCCGGGTGAACTTTTCGGAGAGATGGCCATTCTTGAGCAGGCTCCCCGCAGTGCAACCGCCATTGCTCTGGATAATGTTAAACTGCTGGAATTCAACCGGGAAAATTTTGATATCCTCATGCAGGGAAATCCAGCAATCGCCCTGAAACTCCTGAAACTCTTTACCAAACGTATTTATGACCAGAAGCGGCGTTTCATGATTTTAACCCTGGAAGACGACCAGGCGCGTATTGCCGACGTGTTTCTTATGCTCGCAGAGACTCAGCCGACACAGGATGAGGGTGAAGACGAACGGGTTTTTAACACTTCAGAGGACGATATCGGCCATTGGGCTGGTATGTCACCCGATCAATGCCGGCAAATTCTCAATCATTTTGCCACACAGCGCAGAATAGAAATATTCCCTGACCGTATTGTGGTCCGCAATATCAATGACTTTCAGCGTTTCGTCAATTCAAAACGTAAATCCCAGCATCAGGACTAAAAAACCCTTTTATTTCTAAGGCGCCTCTTTGAAACATCCGATAGTTAAAATGACCCTTTTTCTGTCCATAAGAGAAAGGCGAGGGGAGGTTTTGTAAAGGTGATCAGAGGCATTTACACTGGCGCAAGCGGCATGATTGCCCGTATGCATGACATGGATGCATTGTCCAACAATCTCGCAAACGTGGATGTTACCGGTTATAAACGAGACACATCGGTTCATAAAGCATTTCCGGAACTTTTACTCAGGCGCATGAATGACGACGGTGTGTTCCGCATCCCCCACGGGTCGGTTGACGTAGCACCGGTGATCGGCAAGATCGGTACCGGCGTCGAGTACAATGAAAGCTTTACTGCATTTACCCAGGGCGCGCTTAAGCAAACCGATAATCCATTTGACATAGCCCTGGACGGGAAGGGTTTTTTCACTGTGCAAAATCCTGTGGGAGAGGAGCGTTATACACGTAACGGAAGTTTTCATTTAAGTCCCGAGGGCATCCTCACGACTAAAGAAGGCCTTCCTGTCCTGGGTGAAAACGGCATTATACGTTTAAAAATGAACAATTTCGTGGTCGACAAGGAAGGCCGGGTATGGCAGAACAGTTCTCTGGCGGACGATCCGGAACGTTTAGTCAGTCTTGAGGAAAATGAATGGGAGAGCATCGAGTTGGTAGACAGACTTAAGATTGTCGATTTTCCCCGCGACCGCTATCTGAAAAAACAAGGAAGTTCCCTTTGGATGAACGACAGATTCAGCGGCGATCCCGTACCGGTAGCAGCCGCCGACGGTGTCAAAGTACAGCAAGGTTTTTTAGAAGCTTCCAACGTCAACGCCGTGACTGAAATGGTGCGCATGATCGAAATCAACCGTGCCTATGAGGCAAACCAGAAAGTCATACAGACTCATGACCAGCTCGCATCAAAATTGATAAACGAAGCCGTACGGCTTTAGGAGGATAAACTCTTATGATGAGATCATTATGGACCGCCGCAAGCGGCATGACCGGACAGCAGTTTAACATTGACACGATTTCCAATAATCTCTCAAACGTAAATACCACCGGGTTTAAGCAAAACAGGGTGGATTTCGAGGACCTGTTGTATCAGACTTCCAGAATTGCCGGCACCCCGGCAACTGAACTAACCACGGTACCCGTTGGGGTTCAGGTAGGCCACGGAACCAAAGTTACGGCAACGCAGAAAATATTTACCCAGGGAGCGCTTCAGAATACCGGCAATGTATCTGATCTGGCGATACAGGGAGAGGGCTTTTTCCGTGTCATGATGATTGACGGCACGTACGGGTATACCCGCGACGGGGCATTCAAGATTGACTCGAACGGACAGCTTGTCACTTCCAATGGTTACCGGGTTATGCCCGAAGTAGTTCTGCCAGAAAACTTTGTCCGTGACAGTCTGACAGTTTCCCAGGACGGCCGGATAACCGTGAAGGTGGCTGGAAACGACGATCCCCTGGATGTAGGACAGATGGAGCTTTTCCGTTTCGTAAATCCGGCTGGACTGCAGGCCGTCGGAGAAAACCTGTTTAAGATTTCCAACGCTTCAGGTGAGGCAATTGGGGGACGGCCCGGTTTCGACGGCATGGGAAAGACAATTCACAAGTTTCTTGAAATGTCCAATGTGTCGGTTGTAAAAGAAATGGTCAATATGATAGTAGCCCAGCGCGCGTATGAGTTGAATTCAAAGGCTATCCAGACATCGGATTCCATGCTCGGTATAGCCAACGGCCTGAAACGGTAATGAACGCGCATGATGCGGAGAATGCAGCATCGCTGAGGCTGAAAGGTGATATATGAACCCAATCTTATGTAAGTTCATACTTTTTCTTTGTGTACTGCTGCCTCTCTGCGCGGAGCCCTTATATCTGCGCGACCGATACGTCGGTGATCCGCGGTTGCCTGAACAGGTGTTTATTAATACAGTCAGCAGGGAAGTCGCGGATTCCTTGCGCAGCGGGAACATATTGCCCCGTGTGCCTGCCATCATTCCGCCTTCGGCGTTTTTACCGTATCTGCCAAAAGATTCGCCGGTTATTGGTAATACCCTTTTGTTTATTCCCGCCGGTACGGTCCCTCAGGACCTGGTTGAACAGGTGTTTGCTTTGCTTGCAGATATGGCTACGGGCGGAAACGGAAAAAATGTGGTGGTAGAGGTGCCCAACTGGCGTCAGATGATCGGAAAACAGCAGTCGACCCTGGAACCGGTTTCCCGTGGATCTGTATCGGTTATACGCGGGGGAGATTATGTAAAAGTGACCATGAAAAAAGGGCCGATCACCATACGGTTCCAGGGCAGGGCACAGCGCAGCGGTGCTGTAGGCGACATAATACCTGTTTTGGCAACGTCGACACGGAAACAGCTTGTGTGTACGGTCGTCGAGAAAGGGGAGGTGTTTCTTGTTCAATAGAAAGCTGCTGGCGGTAATGGTCTTTGTTTTTTTCCTGTTGTCTCTCTACTCTCAAGAGGAGCCCAGGATCATGGTGAAAAATCTGGTAAGCATTGAGGGTGTACGCGACAATCAGCTTAGCGGTTTTGGCTTGGTGACAGGCCTTGCCGGCAAGGGTGATTCAGCCGATTCCCCTGCCTTAAAAAAGGTACTGACCAACTTTTTTTCAAAACACCAGCTGGCTGTCTCTCCTGATGAACTGAAAAGTAAAAACTGCGCGGTTGTCCTCATAACCGCGGATATTCCTCCTTTTGTCCGAAGCGGAGACCGTATCCTCGCATATATATCCAGTCTTGGCGATGCGAAGTCCCTGGAAGGAGGAGTTCTCCTTCAGTCTCCCCTGTACGGCGCAGACAACGTCATGTATGCGGTCGCCCAGGGAATCGTGGAGAGTACCGTCGAATCTCCCAATAGAACCGTGGCACATCTCGCGCGGGGGGCCATGGTTGAACGGTCCATACCCGCCAGTTATCATGACGGTTCCGTTTTGCACTTGACGTTGAACCAACCAGATTTTTCCACCGCATTTGATGTTATGACCAGCCTGAAAGAAGCTCTGCCTGAATGGCAGGTTCGAATCGCAGATGCAGGTGCGTTAACGCTTCAAGTACCGGATAATTTTGAAGGGAACATAGAAGACAATCTTGTCCTCATAGAAAACACATTGGTGAAGCCGCCGAAGAATAGCCGTATAGTCGTCAATCCGCGGACCGGGGTCGTCGTTGTCGGCGCTGATGCGGGCATTGGAAGTGTCGGTGTCGCATATAAAGGCATAAAAATAGAAGTAAACCGGCCCGGTGGTGGTGCCGATACAGAAACAGAGGCTTTCATGTTGAATACGGCGGTACGTGCGGAAGAGCTTGTGCAGATGCTGCAGGATCTCGGCCTGAAAGCGGAAGGTATTATAGAAATTTTGATCGCTGTTGACCGCGCCGGAGCCTTGTACGGCGATCTTATTGTGATGTAGGGAAATGTAAGGAGCCGATTTATGATAACAAGCCCTGTAGATATGGATACACTAACCTCTCACCTGGGGGTTCAGCGTGCAAGCAGAATGAGGGTGGAATCACAGGATGATAAAAAACTCCTCGAAACCTGCAAAGAGTTCGAGAGCATTTTTGTCAAACAGATGCTCAATTCAATGAAGAGCACCATCAATAAATCGGGTCTCATAAAATCATCAATGGCCGAAGGCATATTCGAAGATATGTTGTATGAAAAATATGCTCAGAAAATATCACGTAATGGCGGTCTTGGTATTGGCGAAATGATCTATAAACAGCTGTCGGACCGTCTCGATACCACAAAACCTTCACAAATACCCTAGTTTTTCTCTGTTTTTGCAATATTTCTGCTATTCGGGTGTATACAAAACTATACGGTTTTTCATTATTGTACTGCAAATACATGATTGCCATTTCTAAATAATTGTAATATAACAACTTATGTAATTATTAAGAAAATTGGTCTTTTTGGCACAGTTCCTGCAAATACTATTGACAGGAGATGTGTGATGAAACAGAAAAAACCGAATACCAGTGAAGATGCACTCAAAGCATATTTTCAGCAGATAAAGAGTACCCCGTTGTTGACATTCGATGAAGAGCTCGAATTGTCACGTAAAATAATGAAGGGTGATGAACATGCCCGGCAGCGGTTGATTGAGGCGAATCTGCGCCTTGTGGTAAAAATTGCAAAAGCCTATGTATCGCCGGAAGTCAGTTTTCTTGACATCGTACAGGAAGGTAATCTTGGGCTTATAAAGGCTGCCGGAAAATATGATTATCATAAGAATGTCCGTTTCAGTACCTATGCAGCATGGTGGATTAAACAGTCCATTGTAAGAGCGCTGTCAAATAAAAAGCGGGCAATTCGGCTTCCTCACAGAAAGGAAGAGGCCCTGAAAAAGATCCAGAAAGCGTATTACACCCTGACTCAGTCCCTTCAGCGCAAACCATCAATCGGAGAAGTCGCCAAAGATATACACATGAAGGAAGATGAAGTCGCTTCCATTCTAAGTGCGGCTGGTTCTATCGCTTCCCTCGACAGCGAAGAAAATTTCGAGTCGGGTACTTTGATGGATATCTATCAGGATGAATCCTTCACGCCGGAAAACGAACTTTTGTCCATGAGTCTGAAGGAAGAAACAATGAAATTCCTTGAGCACCTGATGGATAAAGAGAAACAGATACTCTTGTACCGGTTCTCGTTTTACGGCGGAGAGAAGTATACCCTCAAGCGAATTGGAGAAAAGTTGGGGATATCCCCGGAAACCGTGCGGCAAATCGAAATCAGGGCCATAAAGAAACTCAGACAGCACAGGGAAGAAGTCAGGGAATATGTCTATCAATAAGAACAGTTCCCGCCCTTGACTTATAGCTGAAGAGATACTACTTTTGCCCATGTGAAACCAAAGCCCGGCAAGAAGGGACGAAACCGTTCCACAAAAAGACTCCGCATATCACCAAAACTTATCGTTGCTGTTCTTTCGGTGGCTGCGGTTGTCCTTCTTTCTGTCCTTTCGCTGCTTACCGGGCCGCAAACCGCGGTGGAACGTGTCGCAATTCCTGTGCCATCAGTATCGACTGTTGTTTCTCCGACACCTTCTTCACTAACAAGTGATTATGGAATAACTCATACGGAATCACCCGCCCAGACGCCTTCATCAAGTGAAGGTAAAAACGGCAAGACGGTCAATAATTCTGCATCAGCTGTTGTGGCGGCAAAAACAGTGTCTGTAAAACGAGGAGAATTGTACCTTATTATAGATGATGTCGGGAACAACCTTGGTGAACTGGAACCGTTTCTGGGGCTTCCGTTTCCCGTTACCCTTGCAGTTATGCCTGGACGCCCATATACTGAGGCGGCAATAAACAGAATTAATGCAGCCGGAAAGCCATTCATCATTCATCAGCCTATGGAACCGATAGGTGATGCCGACCCGGGAGTCTGTGCGGTGACTTCGGGTATGAGCAAGGATGAAATTCGAAGCCGAATACGTGAAAATCTGCGTTCCATGCCAGGTGCGCTCGGTATGAATAATCATATGGGATCAAGAATAACCGCCGATGTTGAAAAATTAACACCAGTACTGGAAGTACTCAAGGAAAACGATCTGGTGTTTATTGACAGTTTTACCAGTCCAGACTCAAAAAGCGCAGGTATCGCAAAGGAAATGGGGCTTGCGGTGTACAAAAGGAATACGATGTTTTTAGATAATGACAAAGACCGGGAATCCATAGAAGAGATGATTAATGCCGCCCGTGGTGTTGCAGCAAGAGAAGGCCATGCCATTATGATCGGTCATGTCTGGTCCAGCGAGCTTGCCGATCTGCTTTTGGAATTATATCCGTCTCTTCTGGACGACGGTTATGAATTGAAAGATGTCCGTGATTTGCTGATAAAAGGCTCTGAGCAGTGAATATCTTGGGGATAGAAAGTTCTTGTGATGAATGCAGCGCCGCCATTGTTCAGGACGGAAGGCGTATCCTGAGCAACGTGGTAGCAAGTCAGATTGACATTCACCGTCCCTATAACGGTGTCGTTCCCGAGCTTGCCTCAAGGACCCATACCGAATGGATAAGCGCAACCGTAAAGGAATCACTTGATGAGGCAGGACTTGCTCTTGATGATGTTGACGGCATCGCAGTTACAAACCGGCCGGGGCTGCTAGGGGCACTTCTTGTCGGTATATCTTTTGCGAAAGGTCTTGCTTTTTCACGGGAACTGCCTCTTGTTGGCGTAGATCATATCAGAGCGCATTTATATGCGCCTCAACTTGAACACGATATTGCCTATCCCTTCATAGGGCTGCTTGTATCAGGCGGCCACACGATTATTTCCAGGGTAAACGCATTCGATGATATTGAAGTCATGGGTACAACTATAGATGATGCCTGCGGCGAAGCTTTTGACAAGGTGGCCGCATACTATAAGTTGGGATATCCAGGCGGTGTCGTCATTGACAAGATGAGCAAGGAAGGTGATGCGGAAGCCTTCCGGTTTCCTGATGCGAGTCTTCATAAGGGCCAGCATGTGTATGATGTGTCGTATTCCGGCCTGAAAACGGCGGTGATCAACCAGATAAGCCAATTTAGAATGGAAGGGAAGGCTGATACCACGGAGAATATTGTTGCATCTTTTCAGAAGGCCGCAATTGATATGCTCCTGAAACGTGTAGAAAAGGCAGTCGATGATACAGGAATTCGCCGGATTGTAGCAGGAGGCGGGGTGGCTGCGAATTCGTACCTCCGCAGCTCGGTCAATGGCCGTAAAGACTGGGAGGTATACTTTCCTTCCTTGGGTCTTTGCACCGATAACGCCGCAATGGTTGCCGGCATCGGTTATCATTATTTGAAAAACGGAATGCGTGACGATTACCGGCTTACCGCTTTGTCACGTGTTCAGGGGTTCAAAAAGAACTACCCCTGATGGAAGCTGTTTTACTGCGGGAGGTTTCATGAGCGCAACTTCTTTTCTGGACAATGCAATACGTAAGGTACCTGATTTTCCTAAACCCGGTATATTGTTTTACGACATTACCAGCATCCTTACCAATCCTGAAGCTTTCCGGTTTTGCATAGAAGAAATGAAAAAACGTTACGGTCACACTGCGGTGGACAGGGTCGCTGCGGTGGAAGCCCGGGGTTTTTTGTTTGCCGCGCCATTTGCAAAAGAGCTGGGCAAGCCTCTCGTGCTTTTGCGGAAAAAAGGAAAATTACCCGGGGAGACAATTTCAAAACGCTTTACTCTGGAATACGGTGAAGATGAAATACATGTACAGAAAGCCGACGTGGTGCCAGGGGAAAATGTTCTGATCGTGGATGATCTTATCGCGACAGGTGGTACGTTGAAAGCGTCAGCCGAGATCATTGAACAGGCCGGCGCAAAGGTGTGCGGAATTTTCGGGGTTATTGGCCTGCCGTTCCTCCGGTTTTCAGAGGTGTTACAGGGTTATACGGTTTCTACATTGATTGATTACAACAGCGAATCTTGACAATTTCAGGTCGTTCTAGTATGTTTTCGTCCGAGTATTAGCCCGATAGTGTAATGGTAACACAGCAGATTCTGGTTCTGTTTTTGAGGGTTCAAATCCTTCTCGGGCTGTCCGAAGTGGTAACCGGCTTATGCCGGTTTTTTTTAAAGTAGACTGTATATTTATACATTAAATATGCATAAACTTACAGATAGAGAAAAGGATATTCTTATGAGATGCTTTCTTGTTTTAGCAGATGGGACCGTGTTTCCGGGGCAGCAGTTCGGTGCGCAGGCACCGAAGGTATCCGGTCTGGCCGCTTTGACGGAAGATTCGAAAGGTGCCGGTGAGGTTGTTTTCAATACCGGCATGTGCGGATATCATGAAATACTCACCGATCCTTCCTACAGCGGTCAAGTCGTTGTTATGACCTATCCCCATATCGGTAATTACGGATGTGACGACGAATGGTCGGAAAACGGCCCGGAGGACAGGTCTTTACCGCGTGTAAAAGCCATGGGTTTTGTGGTCAGAAGTCTGTATACAGGCCCTGTTCCAGAGGGAAGAATTACGCTTGATGCGTTTCTCAAGGAATGGGATACCCCGGGTATTTCCGGGGTGGACACAAGAGCCCTAACTCTGCGTTTACGCGACGGCGGCAGCTGTAACGGTGTCATAGTCGCAGCTGACGATCCCGGTGCCGCAGCTCTTAATGACCAGGAACTTCATTCTGTCCTTTCGTTTTTACATAAAATCCCCCCCATGGAGGGCCGGAATCTTATACAGGATGTGGGCTCTTCAGCGGCTCATACTGTTAATGAAAAAGGTGACATTCACTTTGTTGTTGTGGATTGCGGGGTGAAAGCAAATATCATAGAGGAACTGTCAAAACGCAATGCCAGGGTTACTGTCCTTCCTCACACTGCTGTGGCAGATGATATCCTTGCAGTAAAGCCCCAGGGGGTGCTTTTTTCGAACGGACCTGGAGACCCGGCTGTCCTCGGACCGGTTGTCGATACACTGAAAAACCTTATCGGCAAGGTTCCGGTTTTCGGGATTTGTCTGGGGCACCAGCTCATTGGTCAGGCTCTCGGCGGCAGGACCATGAAGATGAAATTCGGGCACCATGGAGTCAACCATCCGGTACGTGATGAGCGTACCAAAAAAGTGCAGGTTACCAGTCAAAACCATGGGTTTGTTGTTGATCAGGCCAGTCTTCCGAAAGAGGTAAAAGTCTGGTTTACCAATGCTAACGACGGTTCTGTAGAAGGAATCTATCATGAATCCCTGCCAGTAATGTCGTGCCAGTTTCATCCAGAAGCGGCACCGGGTCCCCATGATTCGGCATGGATTTTTCAGGAGTTTATCGACCGAGCCTCCCAAGGCGTATGACATCAAGGAGATACTGATGCCCGCAAGAAAGGACATAAAGAAAATACTAATTATTGGTTCAGGCCCTATTGTTATCGGGCAAGCCTGTGAATTCGACTATTCGGGAGTGCAGGCGGTAAAGGCGTTAAAAGAAGAAGGGTATGAAGTCATTTTGGCAAACCCTAACCCCGCAACGGTCATGACTACACCAGGCATAGCCGACAGGATCTATACAGAGCCGTTGAAAGTGCCCTACATTCGGGAAATTATCCGGCAGGAAAGGCCTGACGCCCTGTTACCAACCATGGGAGGGCAGACCGGCCTTAACTTGAGTCTTGAACTGTATGACGCGGGAGTCCTGGACGAATTTAATGTCGAGCTGATAGGTGCAAGCGTTACAGCAATACGGGTGGCAGAAGACCGCGGTCTTTTCAAGGAAATATCCGCTTCAATAGGACTTGATACTCCGCGTTCGGTTGTTACCAAAGATATAGAGGGCGCATTGGAACTGGAAAAGGAAGTCGGTCTTCCTTTGGTTATCAGACCTTCGTTTACGTTAGGAGGCGCCGGCGGCAGCATCGCTTACACCCATGACGAAGTGGAAACTCTCGTTGAGCGTGCCCTGTTGGAGAGCCCTGTTCATGAAGCCCTTATAGAAGAGTCCCTCATCGGATGGAAAGAATTTGAAATGGAGGTCATGCGGGACAAAGCCGATAACGCTGTCATTATCTGTTCCATAGAGAACATAGACCCTATGGGCGTCCACACGGGAGATTCCATAACAATTGCCCCCATACAGACCTTAAGTGATCGTGAGTATCAGATCATGCGGACAGCCGCTCTTGAGACCCTCAGGGCTGTCGGAGTTGATTGCGGCGGGTCCAACGTTCAGTTCGCGGTCAAGCCCGATACAGGTCGCATGGTTATAATTGAAATGAATCCCCGCGTTTCCCGTTCCTCGGCTTTGGCCAGTAAAGCCACCGGATTTCCCATCGCCCGCAGTTCGGCGAAACTCGCAGTCGGCTTCACTCTGGATGAGATCATCAATGAAATCACCGGTAAAACCGTTTCCTGTTTTGAACCATCCCTTGATTATGTAGCGGTAAAGGTTCCCCGCTTTGAGATAGAGAAATTTCCCAAGGGGTACGACACCCTCGGAACCCAGATGAAATCCGTAGGTGAATCCCTTGCCCTCGGGCGGACGTGTATGGAAGCCCTCAACAAGGCCTTGCGTTCGGCTGAGCTTGGTTTTGAAGGTCTGCAGGAGCTGAATATCGGCTATGATGGTCTTGATAAAATGCTTACGACCATGCATCCAAAGAAAATGTTCGCAACGTATACGGTTTTAAAGCGGGAAGGTGAAAGGGCCATCAAGGAACTGTATAGAAAGACCCATTTTGATCACTGGTTTCTCTATCAGATGCTCGATCAGATACATCTTGAGGAACGGCTTGAGAGCGAAACCTTGACGAGGGACCTGCTTTTGGAAGCAAAGCGTTATGGCCTTTCAGATAAACGTATTTCAACACTGTGCGGAAAAACCGAGAGTGAAATAGAAATGCACCGTAAAGAATGGAACATTATTCCTTCCTACCATTTTGTCGATACCTGTTCGGGTGAGTTTTCTGCCCAGACCCCGTATTTTTATTCTACCTACGGTGAAATTGACGAAGGAGGGCCTTCAACGGGTAAAGCGGTCATTATTTTGGCATCCGGCCCGAACCGTATAGGTCAGGGCCTTGAATTTGATACCTGCTGTACTCTTGCTTCACTGGGGTATCGGGAGGAAGGGGTAAAAACCATCATTGTCAATTCTAATCCAGAAACGGTTTCAACGGATTTTAATATCAGCGACCGTCTGTACATCGAACCCCTTGTTCCTGAACACGTAAAAGCCATAATGGAAAAGGAAAAGGTGAAAGATGTCCTTGTCCAGCTTGGCGGTCAGACGCCCTTGAATATGGCCAGGGAACTGGAAGAAGCAGGGGCACGTATTATAGGGACATCGGTGCAGAGTATTTATGATGCCGAAGACCGCGGCCTGTTCACCGCTCTTTTGAAAAAGCTTGGTCTGCGTCAGCCGGAAAACAGGATGGCGGGCACTGCAGAAGAGGTGGTTAAGTACTCGGAAGAGATCGGCTATCCGGTCCTTTTACGGCCCAGTTTTGTCCTTGGCGGACGCAGCATGTTCATTGCTTATTCAAGGTCTGAGCTGGACGAGTTTCTTAAAAAAGACGTTCCAATGAGTACGGATCGTCCGGTTTTGGTGGACCAATTTCTGGAAGACGCATTTGAATATGACCTGGACGCTGTCAGCGACGGCAAAAACGTCTATGTAGCGGGCATCATGCAGCATATAGAAGCCGCCGGGGTGCATTCGGGAGACAGTGCCTGCGTGTTCCCTCCGTATAAATCAAACGAGCGCATTCTGGAAGAAATGAAGGATGCGGTATGCCGGATATCCAGAGAAATCAATGTTCAGGGTTTCATCAACATACAGTTTGCAGTCAAAGATGATGTGCTGTATGTGCTTGAGGTGAATCCGCGGGCATCGAGGACAGTACCCTTTCTTTCCAAGGCAAGCGGAATAAACCTCATAAAGGCGGCGGTCTGCTTGTGGGAAGGGACCTCCCTGGAAGATCAGGGATTGACAAAAAACGGTATCGGAGCAGGGGAGTGCCTGACCGGCTGGGCTGTGAAAGAGGCAATGTTTTCCTTTGACCGTTTTTCAACGGTAGATCCGGTCCTCGGTCCTGAAATGCGGTCAACAGGAGAGGTTATCGGCACCGGGGATAGTCTTGGCGAAGCCTTTGCCAAAGCCCAGGCCGCAGTAGGCAGTATGCTGCCTACCACTGGAACGGCGTTTATTTCGGTAAATGAAAATGACAGGGAAACAGTTCTGCCGATAGCACGGGAACTGAAAGAATTGGGTTTCAGCATATCTGCAACCCGTGGAACGGCACAGTATCTTTTTTCCAAAGGTATTCTTGCTGAGGTGGTACTGAAGATGCATGAGGGAAGACCGAATGTTATTGATCATATGCGTGCAGGAAAAATACAGCTTGTCATTAACACACCCCTCGGACCGAATGCTCAGCATGGTGATCATGATATGCGGATAGAAGCCGTCAAGCGTAAAATTCCCTATACGACGACAAGTTCCGCTGCCTGGGCTGCGGTACAGGGAATCAGCTATCTGAGTAAAGGCGAATATCTTGTACGCCCTCTTCCTGCCGGAAACTTCACTTAATAAAGCTGCATAAAAAGTGTTATAGGTTTCAGAATGCAAAAAAAAGCCTCCCGGTTTCGGGAGGCTTTTGTCTATTACTGAGGAATCACAAAATTGTTGTAATAATATTCAAAACTTTCAACAATTGCTTCCCAGGATGCTTCAACAATGTTTTCGCTTACACCGACGGTGTCCCAGGAATTGGATTGATGGTCGGTACTGGTTATAAAAACCCGCACTTTAGAAGCCGCTGCTTCTTCCGGATTAAGGACACGTACCTTGTAATCGATGAGGCTTATGGAATCAATAAACGGGTGAAAAGGTTTAACGGCATCCCTTAATGCCTGGTCGAGGGTTTCAACCGGACCGACTCCCACACCGGCTCCCATCACCTGATTGTCGGATGTAGTAAGAAACAGCCGCCCAACTGTCTTGGACAGGGTGTTGCCGGTTTTGAACGATTCTAAATGGTAATTATTCAATTCGACGAGCGGAACGTATTTACCGAGAATTTTCCTTATCAACAAATCAAAGGACGCTTCCGCTGCTTCATATTCATACCCAGCGTTTTCCTTCTCTTTCAGCAGGGAGATCAGCTGATCAACCTGAGTGCTTTTTTTATCGAAAGTACCGTATTTTTCCAACTTTTCCACAATTGTCGATTTTCCGGCCAGTTCTGAAAGCAGAATGCGACGGGTGTTGCCGACCAGGCTTCCGGAAATATGCTCCATCAGTTGAGGGGCTTTCGCGATGACATCGGCATGCTGTCCGGCTTTATGACTGAAGGCTGCTTCTCCCACATAGGGTTGCCGTTTTTCCGGAATGATATTCGCCTTCTCGGCGACAAAACGGGAAAGGGCGGTGAGCTGAGACAGGTTGGCCGCGACATTGGCTGTATACTCTTTTGTTTTCAGGCAGATGTTCGGGATTATGGCGCAGAGATTTGCGTTGCCGCAGCGTTCTCCCCACCCATTGATGGTTCCTTGGACCTGCAGGGCCCCGGAATAAATACCCAGGAGGGAATTGGCTACGGCGACACCGCAGTCATTGTGGAAATGAACGCCGATTGATGCGAGTCCCCTGCCGCTGAGGCTTCCTACTATAGTGGTAACTTCATTGGGGAGGGTTCCGCCGTTGGTGTCGCAGAGAACAAGGGTTTTGGCGCCGGCATCTGTGGCGGTCTGCAGCACCTTGAGCGCGTAATCGGTATTATCCTTAAATCCGTCAAAAAAGTGTTCAAGATCAAAAAGTACTTCCCGCCCTTCAGCGCTGAGATATGATATTGAGTCATGAATCATTTCAAGGTTTTCCTCTGGATGTGTCCCCAGGACCTTTTCTACATGCTCAAGCCAGGTTTTTCCGACCACGATCACTGCCTGGGTTTCTGCATTCAGCAGTGCCTGAATATGGGCATCCTGTTGTGCTTTCCCGCCGGGTTTTCTGGTGGATCCGAAAGCGACAAGTTTTGCATGGCTGAGGGTTTCTTTTTTCATCTGGTTAAAAAAAGCTTCTTCCTTATCATTTGCCAGCGGAAAGCCGCCTTCTATGTAATCAATACCCATATCATCCAGCTTGTGGGTTATTTCCAGTTTGTCCTTGAGAGTGAAATTGATCTCTATGCCTTGCATCCCGTCTCGAAGTGTAGTGTCGTAGATTTCAATTTTTGTAGCGTTCATATCCTGTCCTTTTTCATGTGATGTCCAGATTCCTCTTTCTGCCAAAAAAAAACCGCTCATCCAGAAGGATGAGCGGTCTGCTCTATGGCGACACTGTTATCCTTCCGACCTCTTTATAGCGGGTATAATAATGGGAAGAATAATCATTGAAATTGCATTCATACAATTCATTTGAGTAAAATATGTCCGATTTGCGTTCCGATGTCAACTGTTTTTAGTTTAAAAGACGAGCGGGGAGAAAGCCCGAAGGGTACTCAAGAAAAGGGATGTGCTCACGATAATTCTTGACCCTGCATGAGAAGTGACTCTACAATAGAGGCTATGGGACAGACCTTTGATGATCTTGCCGCCCGCTTATCCAAAGAGGAGCGTATCGACCTTCTTGATAAAATCCGGAGCTCCTATGTTGATTCCGCTGAGCCCCTTCATGAACGTAATTATGAGCAGCCGAACCTGGAGCGGATATATAGTCACCTTTCGGTTTTTGAGAAATTCCTTATCTTCATAAAGATGCTTTTTTTCTCCAGAGATCGTCTTATTCTTGTGGAAGAACTGGTGTGCAAACGTTTCGCCCGGGAGATAGAAGATGCGGTACCGGGCATGATCGACTATAAAAACAAGAAAGTACTTCCCGGTTTTTTCAGGAAAGTAGAAGAACTTCAAAGCAGGGCCTCTGTGTTCATTATGCCTTTCAAGGAGCTGATCCAAAAAGGAAGAGGCGATTTTTACGCATTTCTGGCAGATATCGAGGCCCCGGCCCTTTCCCAGCGTATCCTCGCTGAATGTGATCCCGGACGGGCCTCCGTCCGCAGGAATACCATGGAAGAGGGCATACTACGCCAGGAAATAGAAAACACGCTGGAAATGATTCTGGAAGAAATGGATCCGGTTGACCGACAGAATATGTATTACCACGCCAGGGTGGTGTCGGCGCTCAGAGAGTTTGCCCTGTATCCTTATGAACGTATTTTGCTGCTGAAAGAAAAAGGCAGGGACGGAGGCGCCTCCTTTGAGACTATTCAACCGGTTCTCCTTGATGTGATAAATATTATTTTCAGCCTTGAACACAGACCGAGGGTCGTGCTCCTTGAGGGGCTGTTTCTTTTTGCCCATGTTAAGGATATGGAGGACGAACAATATCCTCTGGAATCAGATCTGAAGGGCTGGATAGAAAAGACCAGGGAAGCGATGGGCTTTCTGCGAAGCTTCAATACCGAGGTTCCTCTTATAAAAATATATGCGCTTATTGCCGATGACCTGAATTTCTTTCCGAGAAATATTACCTCGGGAGAAGACTGGTTTTCTTTATACCGGCAGTTCTGGATGGCCCGGCTGGAAAAGAACCTGAAGCAGTATCTCCTTCGCCTTATGAAAAAAGAAGTTTTGGCCAAAGCAGCTCATCTCATTCATCAGAGTTCCGTGGTTTCGGTCCCTTACTATTCAAAAACCGCCTTCGGTTCACCTGTGGCCTATGAAAAAACCCTGGCCTTTTTACTTGAGTTTCTGAAAAGGGAATATCAGCTTTCCATGCATAATCAACTTAAGCGCATACTCATAGACGGTGAGTTTTACAAGGAGCAGAATTCCCAGGATTTCTCTGAAGGGTTCAGCGGGTGCAGCGCATTGGAGGCACAGATTCAGAACCTTTTTCTTATGCTCAGATCAGACGGCCGTTACGGAGCAGAAATTGAAAAGATTGACCGCGAACCGATCCCCCAGGCCCTTGCCGTACGCAAAAAAAAATCGGTACTGGGAAGGTTTGACAGGGACGTCGCCAAGGTGCTTACAGATGCTGCCACATATTTTCATCTGCTTATAAATGTGCTGAATGGCATTTTGTTTGGAGAAAAGGGTGGGCGTTTTGACACTCTTTCCAATCTGGGCTATATAGGCGGTAAAGAAAACCAGCAGTTTATCCGCCGTTTGAAGGCGCTCCTGGATGATTTGACGAATTTCATCGGTGTGTTTCATGATCTTAAAAACATTGAAGAAAAAGACGCGAATGGTAGATAATGGGACAAAGAAATTTCTTTGAAAAAAAATCCGCCGACCTGTATTCACGCTACTGTTTCCCGGATACTGATTTTACCGTGTATATGTCCAATGTGAAGGCTGGCAACATGGGAAGGTCGGTTGCCGAGCCTTCCCGGTCTGAATTCTACCGCGCGGCTGGTATAGACGCGGCGGCGGTGATAAGCCTGCGTCAGATCCATTCACGTAAGGTGATCAGTGCCTCTATGTGGCATGATGGCGCCGAGGCTGACGGTGTGGTCGATCGTGAAGGCGGCCACGTTCTTGGTATTACCTCGGCAGATTGTCTGCCGGTGTTTATTTTTCATCCCGTACAGAAATGTTTTGGCGCTTTCCACTCGGGCTGGAAAGGCACGGGCATTGTTGTAAAAGGCCTAAAGCTGCTTAGGGATGCGTCGGGCTGTCCCGCCCGGGAATTCTTTGCTTTTATAGGGCCGGGGATCGGCCGTTGTTGTTACAATGTGGATGAAAAGCGGGCCTGTACGTTCAGTGAGGATTTCGGGCCGAAAGCCGCTGTATCCGTGAACGGGCAGTGGTTCCTTGATCTGAAAGAAGTGAATAGGCATATATTGGCTGAAGCCGGAATCACAACTGTCTTTACTGATGAGGATTGCACTGCCTGTTCACCTCAATATGGGTCATACAGGCGGGAGGGCCCGGAATCCTTTACCCTGATGCTGTCCCTTGGTATGTATCAGAACCGAAAAACCTACCATTTTGTAGCTAAAATGTCCCGGAAACCAACATAAATGTCAGAAAACTGCATTTTCCAGAACTAACGGTTCATTGGGATTGATATTGTATAAAAATGTGTCATGACACCCATGCGGTTTTGATTGCTTTGTGTTTCATAAGTGTATATTATGTAATAAGTAATATGTCTACTAGTTCTACCGTCAGATTTCCTTGTGTGTATACGAAACCATTCTTTATGTATAAATATACGATAAAGTAAATTGGCACGATAATTGCAACATTATAAATCCAACAGTGGTTGAAACATGATGATGGGAGGAAGATATATGGCGTTCAAGAAACGGCCGGGTAAGACTGGACTTTACGATCCTCAGTTTGAAAAGGAAAACTGCGGTGTAGGGTTCGTCGCCCATCTAAAGGGGAGCCGGAGTAATCAAATTATTCAAGATGCGAAGCATATTCTCATAAATATGACTCACCGCGGCGCGGTCGGCAGTGAGAAAAACACCGGGGACGGCGCGGGTATCCTTACTGCCATGCCTTATGAACTGCTCGAAAAAAGCGCGGAAAAAACCATAGGAAAAAGCCTGCCTGAACGGGGAAGATATGCTGCGGGCATTGTGTTTCTTCCTCAGGAAAAAAACCGACGATCAGCCTGTAAAAAGGCCTTTGCTGCTATCATTGAAGAACAGGGGCAGGGGCTCCTTGGCTGGCGTCCTGTTCCCAGAGATAACTCAATGATAGGGCCAACGGCTAAGGTTTCCGAGCCTGTTATGGAGCAGGTCTTCATTCGGGCCGATCCGGCTCTTGATTCAGAGGAATTTGACCGGAAGTTGTATATCATCCGGAAATACGCAACCCATGTGCTGCGAAACAGTGAGCACGATCCCGATTCCTTCTTTTATATATGTTCCCTGTCTACCAAAATAATGGTGTACAAAGGCATGCTCATGCCGGAACAGCTGGTTCCCTATTTCAAAGATTTATCCGATCCGGATTATAAAAGTCATTTGGCAATGGTCCATTCCCGGTTTTCCACCAACACCTTTCCAAGCTGGGACAGGGCCCAGCCTCTGCGTTTTATGAGCCATAATGGTGAAATAAATACCCTTCGGGGAAATGTGAACAAAATGCTCTCCCGGCAGGGAAAGCTTGAGAGCGAACTGTTGGGCAGCGATCTGGAAAAAGTGTTTCCGGTGATCGAACCCGATCTTTCCGATTCCGGAGCCTTTGATAATACCCTTGAACTTTTGTATCTGGCGGGACGCTCCATGCCGGAATCGGTCATGATGATGGTTCCCGAGGCCTGGCAGAACCACAATACCATGAGTGACACCAAAAAGGCCTTTTATGAATTCAACTCATGCAAAATGGATCCATGGGACGGTCCTGCGTCCATTTCCTTTACTGACGGCACCGTCATCGGTGCAGTCCTCGACCGAAACGGTTTACGGCCGAGCCGTTATTATGTGACTGACGACGACAGGGTCATCATGGCAAGCGAGGTGGGAGTGCTGTCCGTTCCCCCGCAAAACGTGGTGGTAACCGGCCGGCTTGAACCGGGAAAGATGTTTTTGGTTGATTTTCAGGAAGGGCGCATTGTCGGTGATGAGGAGCTGAAAGAAAAAATTGCATCACAGCACCCGTACCGTACCTGGCTGAACAATTACCGTATGGAGATTGAGGATCTGGATCCCAAGCAGGAGCCCCATGGTTTTTTTCCGGAAAGCCTGGATGAGCGGCTTCTTCTGTTCGGGTATTCCATTGAGCATCTGAATATCATTCTGAAGCCGATGGTAGACGCTTCAAAAGAACCATTGGGTTCAATGGGGAATGATACGCCTCTTGCTGTTCTCTCCGAGCGGCCCAAACTCATGTATGACTATTTCAAGCAGCTTTTTGCCCAGGTTACCAATCCGCCCATCGACAGCATCAGGGAAAAGATCATCATGTCTCTTGAGTCATTTATCGGACCCGAAGGCAATTTGCTGGAAGTAAACAAGCACCATTGTCACAGGCTGCATGTACCTATGCCTATCCTGACTAATGAAGAAATGTCCGCCATAAAGCGGATGGACCATAAAGGGTGGAAGACCAGGGTTCTGGATATTTGCTATCCCGTTTCCATGGGAGACGACGGCCTTGAGGAAACCCTTGAACGGCTGGGACGCGAGGCATTAGAAGCTATAGACGAAGGTTATTCTCTTATCGTGCTTTCAGACCGACAGGCCGACCGCAGTCATGTGCCGGTGTCCGCCCTTATGGCCTGCGGGGCTGTTCATCATTATCTGGTTCGGCAGGAAAAACGGACTCAGGTAGGGATTCTCGTTGAGTCCGGCGAGCCCAGAGAGGTTCATCATTACTGCATGCTTACCGGTTACGGCGCTGATGCCATCAATCCATACCTTGCTTTTGAAGCCATGTGGAAGCTTCATCGGGCCGATATCATCAGCAGCGAGATCAGCGACGAGGCAATAGTCAAACGGTATAAGACCGCGGTGGCTTATGGCATGCGCAAAGTGTTCGGTAAAATGGGCATTTCTACCATAGACTCGTATAAGGGCGCCCAGATTTTCGAGGCAATAGGGTTGGGAACCGCGGTTGTGGACCGGTGTTTCGCCGGCACACCGTCTCGAATAGGAGGAGCGGATTTCTCGGTTCTGGCCAGGGAAGGCCTTATGCGCCATACTTACGCCTACGCGAAAACCAACCGGCCAATCGGCGGAGAAATCGTCAACAACGGTGAATATCAGTACCGGCGGTCGGGAGAGAAACACATGTGGGACCCGGAATCGATCGCCAACCTCCAGGTCGCAGCCCGGCAAAACGACAGGCAAGCCTTTAAGCGCTTTTGTGACATTCAGGACCAGCGGTCCAAAAACCAGGCGACCCTAAGGGGGTTGTTGTGCTTTAAACAGGGAACTCCTGTTCCTCTGGACGAGGTGGAACCTGTGTCTGAAATCACCCGGCGTTTTGTTACCGGTGCGATGAGTTATGGCTCTATTTCATTAGAGGCCCACGAGACGCTGGCTGTTGCCATGAATCGTCTGGGTGGGAAATCCAATACCGGAGAGGGCGGCGAGGATCCTTCCAGATTCAAGCCTCTTCCCAATGGCGACAGCAAGCGTTCGGCAATCAAACAGGTGGCCTCGGGCCGGTTCGGAGTGACCATAGAGTACCTGACTAATTCCGATGAAATACAGATCAAAATGGCACAAGGGGCAAAACCCGGAGAAGGGGGCGAGCTGCCGGGGCACAAGGTATTTCCGCAAATAGCAAAAACCCGTTATTCAACACCCGGTGTAGGGCTCATAAGCCCGCCTCCTCACCATGATATTTACTCCATAGAAGACCTTGCTCAATTAATTTTTGACCTGAAAAATGCAAACCCCAGGGCCCGGATCAGTGTAAAACTTGTTTCCGAGGTCGGTGTCGGTACCATAGCCGCGGGTGTTGCCAAAGGCCATGCGGACCATATTCTGGTGTCGGGTCATGACGGCGGTACCGGCGCTTCTCCGTATACGGGGATAAAGAACGCGGGGCTGCCCTGGGAACTGGGTGTAGCCGAAACCCATCAAACCCTGGTGCTGAACGATTTACGCAGCAGGGTTGTTCTGCAGACCGACGGTCAGATAAAGACACCGAGGGATGTTGTCATCTCGGCCCTTCTTGGCGCCGAGGAATGCGGTTTCTCAACTTCCGCACTCATCACCATGGGGTGCATAATGATGAGAAAATGCCAGTTGAATACCTGTCCGGTCGGCATTGCCACCCAGGATGAACGGCTGCGGGCCAAATTCAAAGGCAAACCCGAGGATGTAGTGAATTTCTTCACCATGCTTGCCGAAGGTGTCCGCGAACTCATGGCTCAGCTGGGTTTCAGAACCTACAATGAAATGATCGGGCGGGTGGATATCCTGGAGCCTGATCCCGATGTACGCAACTGGAAATCCGGAGGTATCGATCTTTCCGGACTCCTTACTCCTGCGCTGAAACCCGCAAAGGACACACAGGTATTCTGCTGCATAGGCCAGGACCATAATCTTGATGTGGTTCTTGACAAGTCCCTTATCCGGGACTGCCGCGATGCGATTGACAAGGGCATTCCTGTCCGCTTTGACTTGCCGGTGAAAAACACTGACCGTGCAGTCGGGACTATGCTCAGTCATGAAATCGCCAAGGTTCATGGTCAACAGGGGCTGCAAGACGACACTATTCATCTGAAATTCGGCGGATCGGCAGGGCAGAGTTTTGGAGCGTTTCTATCAAAAGGCGTAACTCTCGAACTGGAAGGGGATGCAAATGATTATGTGGGCAAAGGTCTTTCAGGAGGAACGGTAATTGTCTATCCGCCGAAGAATGTTCCCTTTGCCGCCGAGGAAAATATTATTATTGGAAACGTTGCCTTCTATGGCGCAACCAGCGGATATGCCTTCATTGAGGGACGGGGGGCTGAACGGTTTTGTGTGCGAAACTCCGGGGCGAAGGTTGTGATTGAAGGGGTAGGTGATCACGGATGTGAATACATGACCGGCGGCAGGGTGGTTATTCTTGGACAGACCGGGCGTAACTTCGCGGCGGGGATGAGCGGAGGAATTGCCTATCTCTGGGACCCGAAAAGGGAGATTGACGAGAAATGCAATTATGACCTGGTGGATTTGGAGGAAGTACTACCCGAGGATGAGAAGGAAATAAAGGAACTGATACAGCTTCATAAGCAGCATACCGGCTCGGTTGTTGCCTCCTACGTGTTGAAAACATGGAAGGAACGTCGGAGTGAATTTGTGAAAGTTATGCCCAGAGATTACAAACAGGTGCTGCTTGCAGCTGCGGCACAGGAACAACAGAAGGAGGCTGTTCATGGGTAGGCCGACAGGATTCATGGAGTTCGAAAGGAAAACGACAACATATCGGCAACCATTGGATCGAATTGGAGATTACAATGAGTTCGGCGAAGAACTGGACCTTGAAAAGCGGCAGGAACAGGGAGCGCGGTGCATGGACTGCGGTGTTCCCTTTTGCCATTCAAGTTATGGTTGTCCGATCGAGAATTTAATTCCCGAATGGAACGATCTGATTTATCAGGGCAGGTTCAGGGATGCTCTTGTAAGGCTCCTAAAAACAAATAATTTCCCAGAATTTACCGGCCGGGTGTGTCCTGCACCATGCGAAACAGCCTGTGTGCTCGGCATAAATGAACCGGCGGTAACCATCAAAAACAATGAGGCTTTTATCATTGACAAGGCCTATGAAGAAGGATGGATGGAGCCGTCGCCTCCTCTTCACCGTACAGGGAAAACCGTTGCCGTCGTCGGTTCGGGGCCGGCGGGGCTGTCGGCAGCCGACCAGCTGAACCAGGTCGGTCACAGTGTCATTGTGTTTGAGCGGGATGACCGCCCCGGGGGTCTGCTTATGTATGGCATACCCAATATGAAACTCGATAAAGAGTTGGTTGCAAAACGCATAAAGCGGATGGAAGACGAGGGGGTTGTCTTCAAGTGCGGTGTCAACGTCGGTGTTGACAGGACCGCCGCCCAGTTAAGGAGCTTTTTTGACGCAGTAGTTATCGCAACCGGGTCGACAATTCCGAGGGATTTGGCGGTCCCGGGACGCGGGTTGCGCGGGATTCACTTCGCCATGGAGTTTCTTAAGAAAAACACAAAAAGTCTTCTTGATTCACGCCTGGAGGACGGCAAATATATAAGCGCGAAGGGCAGGAAAGTAGTCGTTATCGGCGGCGGTGATACCGGGTGTGACTGCATCGGGACCTCTATCCGTCACGGCTGTGATAGTGTTGTGAATTTTGAGCTTTTACCAAAGCCGCCGGCGGAGCGTACCGATGAGATGCCCTGGCCGACGTTCCCGCGGATATTGAAAACAGATTACGGTCATCAGGAGGCTATTGCCAAATTTGGGAAAGATCCCAGGGAGTACGGTATTTTAACCAAGGAGTTTGTTGGCGACGCAAACGGAGAAGTGTCCGGAATTAAAACGGTGCGGATCTTTTGGGAAAAAGATGATCAAGGGCGTTATCAGATGCGGGAGATTCCCGGAAGTGAAGAAACCTGGGAGGCTGATCTTGTACTGCTTGCCATGGGATTCCTTGGTCCGGACACCCAGCTGACAGATGAGTTCAGTGTCGACATGGACGGCCGGGGAAATATAAAGGCGGTACATGGCAGTTTCGCCACTTCAGTGGAAGGGGTTTTCGCCTGCGGTGACTGCAGACGGGGTCAGTCACTGGTCGTATGGGCAATCAATGAGGGAAGAGGCGCTGCTCGGGAAACGGACCGATATCTCATGGGTAAGACCTATCTTCCATAAATCCACAGAATGCAAGGATTTGGGCAGACCTGCGCCGGCTTGACCTTATCTTTTGTATTATGCTATAAAGACATCTACATTTTGAGTTGAGGTTGATACGAATGTACGCGTTGGTTGAAATACAAGGTAAACAGTACAAAGCCGAAAAAGGCGGTCTGTTAAAAGTTGACAAGATGTTACAGGAAGACGGGTCAAAGGTTGAATTTGATTCCATTCTTCTTATGAATGATGGAGACAAGGTTAAGATTGGTACGCCCTATGTACAGGGTGCAAAAATCAGTACCACTGTCCAGGAAACCAAAAAGGACAAGAAGGTTACCATCATCAAGTTCAAACGGCGGAAAGGGTACCGGAGGAAAAACGGTCACCGTCAATCATATACCTATCTGAAGGTAAACGATATCACCGGGGCCTGATATCAGGACTGTGGTGTGATCCGTATACAGGTCCGACTGCGCGGCGCCGTGTTGCGCGGTTTAGAGGCATCCGGTCATGCGCATTACGGTGTTTCCGGTAATGATATGGCCTGTGCATCGGTAAGCGCCGTCATCCGGAGTGTCTGCATGGGCCTGGAGACAATACCCGGCATAGTCTTAGATGGCGGTGCCGAACAGGAAGGGGAGATACGCCTGGACGTTACCCGTATTCCTGATAATTATCAGCAAGAAGTATGCGGAATTACCCGGGTCCTTCTTCTGGGGCTCGAGGGATTACAACGGGATTTCCCGGGCAGCCTGACTGTTGAAGTGGTCAGGACAGAGTAAATCATAGAAGTTACACGAGGCAAGGAGTAGTATAATGGCTCATAAAAAAGGCGGCGGAAGTTCTAAAAACGGACGTGATTCAAACTCGAAACGTCTTGGTATAAAACGGTATGCGGGTCAGGTTGTAAAGGCCGGTGAAATCATTGTACGCCAGCGCGGTACCAAGTTTTTCCCCGGTGAGAATACGGGACTCGGTAAAGACCATACTATTTTCGCAACAACCGAAGGATCGGTAGTGTTCTCTGAACGCGCCGGAAGAAAATATATCGGAATTGAATCTGCAGCCAAATAATACCATTCGTAATTTCTCCTTTTTCCAATACCTATGACCGGTTTTGTAGACGAAACTATTATCCAGGTCTCATCGGGAAACGGTGGGCCTGGTGCTGTAAGTTTCCGCAGGGAAAAGTATGTGCCCAAGGGCGGTCCCGATGGCGGGGACGGCGGAAAGGGCGGCAGCGTAATATTTGAAATCAAAGAAAATCTCAAAACCCTCTCAGATATAAAGGCAAAGCGGTCTTTTTCTGCTCAGAACGGTCAGCATGGCAGAGGGGAGCGCAGGCATGGCAAGGACGGCCAGGATGCTGTCATACAGGTACCGCCCGGAACCCTTGTAAAGGATCCGGAGACTGGTGAAATAATCAAAGACTTGACAGGTGAGCGGCGCTGGGTGTTTCTGAAAGGCGGCATCGGCGGAAAAGGGAATTTTCATTTTGCAACATCCCGTAAACAAGCGCCGCGGTACGCACAGCCCGGGCTGCCTGGAGAATCGCGGACTGTTCTTGTTGAAATGAATATTATCGCCGACATCGGCTTTGTCGGTTTCCCCAATGCGGGAAAATCAAGTTTGCTCAACGTGCTTACCAACGCGCATCCGAAAATCGCTTCTTATCCGTTTACGACGAAAATCCCCAACCTGGGGGTTTGCAGTATCGGGTTCAAGGATCTCATTCTTGCGGATATTCCCGGTATTATTGAAGGTGCCCATAATGGGGCAGGACTGGGAATCCGGTTTTTAAAGCATATTAACAGGACAAGCGGACTTGCCTTTCTGATAGATGTGGAATCCGAGGATCCGGTACATGATTTTCAGGTGCTGTTGGACGAGCTCAAGGGGTTCTCCCATACGCTTTCAGAAAAACAGCGAATTATTGTCATAACAAAACTGGACCTTGATCCTTTTGGAGAAAAGTACGATGAAGTCAGAAAGATGTTTCCCGGTGAGACTGTTGTCGGTATTTCCAGTCTCGGCAGGATGGGTCTTTCAGAATTGACAAAAAAATTCATAGAACTGGATGCTGCATGCGGACAGCAATAATCGGAGGTTCGTTCAATCCTCCACACATAGGGCATTTACAGCTTGCCGAAGAAGTGAAAACCCTCGGGTTTGAACGCATTATTTTTGTGCCGTCCAACATATCAGCCCATAAACCGCTTATTGAACGGCCATCAGCCCTGCAGCGTCTTGAAATGACAAGGCTTGCGGCTGATATAGCAGGCGCCGTCACAGAGGATTGCGAAATTCGACGGGGAGGGGTGTCGTACACCATTGAAACAGTACAGTACTGCAAGAATAAATACAGGGTAACCGGCAGGCCGGCTGTGGTAATCGGAGATGATCTGTTAAAGGGTTTTTCCATGTGGAAATGCGCCTCTGAGCTCGCCGAACAAGCACAGATTATCATTGCGCACCGCGTGTCCGAACAGCGGCTTCCCTTTGAATATGCGCATGTATATATGGATAATTACATGCTTCCTGTATCCAGCTCTCAGATACGCGCATTACGGGCGGAGGGGAAAGCATACAGGTTTCTTGTACCTCCTGCTATTTTTGACTACATTGAAGACAGAAATCTGTATGAGAGAGACTGAAGGGTAGATAAATGAGAACGGCAAATACATCATCGGGATTACCCCTTGTCATTCTGATTGTCCTCATTATTGCAGGAGGTTCAGCTGTCCTTTTTTTCCAACTGAGAACGGACAAGGTATCTGAGCTTTTAGGGACAAAGGATGTGTTACATACCCTGATTTTTATTACTGAAGACAGCAGGGTTATTTCTACACAGCTTTTTCTGTACAGCAAGGTGACCTATAAAGGGGCTTTGCTGGACATCCCTTCCAAAACAGGGAGTTTGCTGGAGTCAAAAGGTAAAATCGGGAGTATTGAAACATTATATTCGCCTGGGAAACCCTCTGCCTTCATTGCAGAGATAGTTGAAATACTGGGTATACCAGTTGATGTCTTTATACGAATGGAAGTTCAGAATTTCGTCAAGTTCATTGATCTCATAGAAGGAATTGAAATATTCATCCCGAACCCTGTGGAAAACATTGAGGATGGGCAGACCGTACTATTGCCATCTGGAAATCTCGTTCTCGACGGCAGTAAGGTCCTTGAATATCTTGTGTACGAAGAGAGTTCTGATTCATACACAGATATAGCTGCAAGGCGTCAGAAAATCTTTCAGGGGCTTTTCCGCTCAATAGGTAAAAACACGCAGATGCTGTCTCATGACAAAGTACGCCCGTATGTTCGGGATCTTGTTGATGCCAACGTATCAGAAAAAGGTCTTACTGTGTTGTTCGATGAGATGGCCTCTCTTGATACCGAACGGTTCGTGTTTCTTCAGTTGAGAGGGGCCTCGCGGATGGTCGATAACGAAAGTCTGCTTTTTCCGTATTCCGATGGGAATTTGATCAGAGAAACTTTGCGGCAGACCCTCGCATCATTAGTGAACGAAGATGTTTTCAGTGACGAAGAGCTGAATGTCAGGATAGAGGTCCTTAACGGAACAAATCAGAATGGACTGGCTACACGGACATCCCAGATATTTCAGAGTTTCGGGTATGAAATAAAAAATATCGGCAATGCCGAAACTATATATGAAAAGACCACGGTGATTGACAGAAAAGGGGATGTGCCTGCGGCGCAGCGGCTTGCTAAAATCATACAGTGCTCAAATGTGGTTTCAGAAACTCCGGCAGAAGATGCTCAGGAAGAGATAAATGCTACGGATATCACGATAATAATCGGGAAGGACTTTGATGGACGATATTGTAAAGAATGAAATTGTACAGGCGGTTGCCGATTCAATCATAGAACATAACGGTGTAGACACCCGTGTTATTGATGTGCGTACCGCGAGTTCCTGGACCGACTATTTTATCATATCTACTCCAACGAGCAGCGGTCATTTGCGAGGGCTCATAAAGTACATCAGGAAAACCCTGTCGAATTTTGATGTAGATATCATTAATCGGCAAAAAAAATACGAAGAAGGCGGCTGGGTCCTGCTTGATTGCGGGTATTTCGTTATTCATCTTATGGACGAAACAGCAAGGGATTTTTACGGTCTGGAGAAGCTGTGGCATGAGGGTGTGTCAAAATAGCGCCACCCCCGCGCATAAAACTTTTTTACCTTGTTTACATTCTATCGGTTAACGCTTGTTTACATGGTTCGTCATTCTTCATTCGTTCGTTATTCGTCAAAGTCCTCGTAATCCAGGCCGTCGTCGTAGTCGTAATCGTCGTCGACGAGGTCTTCGTCTTCTTCAAAATCTTCTTCATAGTCATCATCGAATTCTTCTTCGAATTCGTCCTGATCGTCTTCAAAATCGTCTATATCATCTTCATAATCATTGTCGTCGAAGTTGTCGTCGTAAAAATCATCGTCATCTTCGGACATGAATACCCAGCCTGTGCTATTTTCTGGAAAGTCACTCACATTCATCATGATGATCTCCATCCTTTCTATCCATCAAGATTATACTCGTAATCTAAGGTAGCCTTAATATGCTGTCAACTCTTTCTATTCACTTTTTTAGAAAATATTTTTAATGCCGATGAAGATATGCACGCTGCCGAAATGTCCGGATATTTTTTTTGACGAACGGGAAATCAGGCTGGTCATGTCAGCATAAATATTATTTCCGGTTATTATAGTGGGAGGGGTGATATTACAGTCCACATGCAGTATTTCGTGGAGCTTCATGGCTGATCTGCCAGAGAATTGATTAACCATTTCCCCCATCGCTTCCTTGTGAAACTGGCCGAAACCCATTTCTTCTATTTCCATTCCTATGTTGGTCATCATTTTGTCAACGAACTTTTTAGCACTCTCAAAGGTCGCACTGAGCATCATATAACCTTGAATAGCCCCGGTGAGTCCGACGGAAGCGATGATTTCTGTCGAAGGTTCAAAGGGTTCTTCGCTGTCTTTGACGGTTATTTCATCGAACCCGATTTCGTTGAAAACCTCAAGCAGGGCAGATGGAAACACATCAAGGTAGTTGTCATTCATGTCTAAAGTATAGAACCAGGTTTTAGACGTGTCAAACCAATCGCAGGCTATCGTGCCGTCTTGCCCATTCTGAATTTAGGATATAGTATTTGCCCTATGGAAATTGATGAGTGTTTTGAAGCCCTGCTTGACATGGCTGTAAAAGAGGACCTTGGTACGACCGGGGATGTGACTTCAAAGGCCATTTTTAGCGCCGAAACCACCCGGGCGCTTTTGTATTCAAAAGACTGCGGTGTGCTTGCCGGTACTGGTTTTTTTACGAGAGTTTTCGCCCGTCTTGATCCTTCGGTCATTGTGACTTTTAAAAAGGCTGATGGTGATAATCTTGTCCACGGGGATCTTGTCGCGGAGATCGAAGGGAAAGCGGTTTCCATCCTGTCGGCCGAACGCATTTCCCTTAATTTTCTCGGGTATCTATCCGGTATAGCATCTGCAGCAAACAGGATGGTTACAGTCGCCGGAAGCCGGACCACCATATTGGACACCCGCAAAACCCTGCCTGGATACAGGGCCCTTGCAAAGTGGGCTGTGCGGCAGGGCGGGGCATCGAATCACCGTATGGGTCTTTACGATATGGTAATGATAAAGGACAACCACATTGATGCAGCGGGAGGGATCACGGGGGCTGTTGAAAAAGTAAGGAATATGTGGGGGAGCAGCTATCGTATCGAAGTTGAGTGCAGGAACATCAACGAAGTCCGGGAGGCTCTTGAATGCCGGGTGGATATCATTATGCTTGATAACATGAATACAGAAAACGTGGCGGCAGCCCTTGCTCTGCGTTCCGGTGAAGTGACCTTCGAAGCATCAGGCGACATGGATGAAGAAAAAATAAAAATCTACAGCGGTCTGGGGCTTGATTTCATTTCTGCGGGGCGCCTGACTCATTCGGTCTCGTCGTTTAATTTTTCACTGCAGATTGGCAATGGTAAAAGGTAGTATATGAATGAATATGATCTGCTAGTTGTTGGTTCCGGAATCGCAGGTCTGACGGCGGCGCTTTGTGCTGCCCAGCGCGGCTTAAAAGTGTGTGTACTCACGAAAGATCCTCAAATACATCATACGAATACATTTTATGCCCAGGGAGGAATAGTTGCGACGGGAATTGAAGACAGTCCTGAATTACTCACCCGGGATATTTTACTAGCCGGTTCAGAAATGAATTATGAGCCGGCTGTTCAACTGCTCGCCACGGAAGCGCCGTCGCTGGCAATAGAATATCTTAGCAAAAAGATCGGTATTCCCTTTGTACGAAATGCCGACGGCGATTTTGACCGGACAAAGGAAGCCGCCCATTCTACCCGCCGAATCCTTCATGTAACCGATCATACCGGCCGTGCCATACAGGAAGGCCTCTCTGCGTATGTGCAAAAAATGGAAGGGGTCACGATTTTGCCGGATATGACCACCATTGATATCATAACTTCTTCCCATAACTCAGTGAGTTTTCAAGACCGGTATCGGAAAAACAGGGCCCTTGGGGTGTATGTCCTCAATAATGTCACCGGCAATGTCGAGCCGATATTCGCCGCAACGACTATTCTTGCAACCGGTGGAGTGGGAAATTTGTATCTTCATACATCCAATCCTCCTTCGGCTACCGGTGACGGTATTGCCATGGCATACCGTGTCGGTGTCGAGATTCTGAATGCAGAGTTTGTCCAGTTCCACCCGACCGTACTGTTTCATCGCGATATCGGAAGGTTTCTTATAACTGAAGCGATGCGTGGGGAAGGGGCGCGGCTCATTAACAGGGACGGTGAGTATTTTATGGACCGATATGCGCCCGGGTTGAAGGAACTTGCGCCCCGGGATGAAGTGGCCAGAGCGATCTATTCTGAAATAGAGAGCGACAACTCGGCTTTTGTTCTCCTTGATGCCACACAGATCAAAGGAATTAATCTGGAAGAACGTTTTCCTGATATTTTTTCTACCTGCATGAAGGCGGGAATTGACATACGCAAGGACCCTGTTCCGGTTGTTCCCGCGGCCCATTATTTCTGCGGCGGTATAAAGGTGGACATAAACGGAGCTACGAGCCTGGACGGGCTGTATGCTGTTGGTGAAACTGCCTGCACAGGCGTCCATGGCGCCAACCGGCTTGCTTCGGTCAGTCTTTTAGAGGGCTTCTATTTCGCGGTACGGGCGGTCGCAAAAATTGCCGAAGACAGTTACGGTCTCGATCAAGACCGGATCAGCAATATTCCTGAATGGGTTTCCCCTGAAAAGGCCTTTGAATTCGATCCGGTTCTTATCCACAGTGATCTTTTAAGTATCCGTCATACCATGTGGAACTACGCCGGTATCATACGGACAAAGAGCAGGCTCGAAAGAGCCATCGCCGATCTTGGTTACATGCAGCATCGTGTAGATAAATTTTACCGGGAAGCCCGGGTTACCCGTGAAATTATCGAGTTGCGTAACGCGACAGTTGCCTCGTTTCTTATCGCACGGGCCGCCTATGCGAACGGTACCTCTATAGGCTGTCACTATCTGCGAAGTTGACATGTTCCTTTTTATATGTATAATGTGCACTTACTTATGAAAGGACCACATCATGAAGATGGGGCCGTTGTTCTTTGAAATCATTTCGAATATTGGTATCCATTCCTGCTGTACGGATATCCGGTGAATGACCGGGTATCGCTCCGCTTGTTGAAGTATTAGCGTGGCATGATGTGTAGTCATCAGTGATGATGCTTTTACAAGTGGGTGTGTTCCGGATACATATCTGCTCATTTTTTTGGGGTTTTTTTCTTCTTGCTAAGATTATAGCAGGGTATTACAATGACCCCTAGGTTATGTGCAACAAGTGGAGGTATGAATGGAGATTACTGATATTCGCATCAGGCGTGTGGAAGCAGATGGTAAACTCAAGGCCTATGTCACTGTTACCTTTGATGATGCCTTCGTAGTTCATAATGTGAAGGTTATTGAGGGCAAAAGCGGTGCGTTTATTGCGATGCCTAGCAGAAAAACCAAAAACGGTGAATATAAGGATGTTGCCCATCCCATTAACTCCGATTTTAGAAATGAGCTTCAGGACCGTATTCTGAAAGAATATGAAAGCGGTGCATCAGACGACTCTCCGGAAGACACCTGATAGACGACTTCTCAAAGAACACCTAAAGCATTGAACTCTTTGAAGATGGGATGTCGCCAAGTGGTAAGGCACCGGATTTTGGTTCCGGCATTCGCAGGTTCAAGTCCTGCCATCCCAGATATATTTTGATTTTTTTTGAGGTAGAATGATGGACAGTAAAACATTAACATGTGCACCGCGGACCGATTTCGGCAAAGGTGGTGCGAAGAGAGTCAGGAAAGAAGGGAAGATTCCTGCGGTAATATATGGCCATAATGAGCCTGTGTCAATTTCAATAGATGCCAGGGAATTTTCAAAGAAATTTCATACGGTAAGTGAGAACACAATTATTACCCTCAAGGATAAGGACAAATCCTACGATGTACTGGTGAAGGAATATCAGGATGATATTCTTACTGAAAAAATTCTCCACATCGATTTTTTTGAGATTGAACGCGGTAAAGTGCTTAAAACCCATGTACCGGTTCATACGACCGGCAACGCGATTGGCGTCAAGCTCGGCGGTGTTCTGGAAGTTTCGCTCCATGAACTGGAAATTGAATGTCTTCCGAAAGATCTGCCTCAGGAAATTGTGGTGGATATCACGCCGCTTGAGCTTAATGCTTCGGTTCACGTTTCCGATATTACTCCTCCGGCGGGTGTGAAAATTCTTACCGCTCCTGAAACTTCCGTGCTGCATATCGCAACCATCAAGAAGGAAGAGGCAGCCCCTGTTGCAGAAGAGAGTCCTGAAGCTGCTGAATCGGAAGATTCTTCCGGCAGCGAATCGGAAGAATAAGGCTTTCATTGATTGTTATTGGTCTTGGGAACCCCGGGACGGAATATACCGGAACCCGGCATAATATTGGGTTTCGAGTAGTCGATGCGCTTTCAGAGCGGACAGGTATTCCGTTGAAAAAGCAGTTTCTTCGGCCGCTCAAAATTGGAAAAGGCTTTTACCGCGGTAAAAGCCTTTTTCTCGTAAAACCCCTTACTTACATGAATCGCAGCGGTGATATTATCCCGTGGCTGCTTGCATACACTGCAGCAGAACCGCAAGATCTTTTGGTGGTGGCTGACCATCTGGATTTGCCACCGGGATGTTTGCGTTTACGTCCTTCTGGATCATCAGGTGGGCAGAAAGGACTGCAATCAATAATCTCGGTTTTGGGAAGCGGGATGTTTTCCCGTTTGATGGTGGGAATCGGGCGGCCTGAGGACGGCAGTTCCATTCCCGACTATGTACTCGGTGAACCAGATGCAGCGGAGGCTGCTCTCCTTAACCCGGTAGTCACTGAGGCGGCGGACCAGATACTTCGCCTTTTGGAAGAACCGATTCACAGGGTCATGAATGATGTCAATCGACGAAAAACTGAATGAACATTACCTCACCTTTATACACAAGCTCGATAAGGATGTCCTGTCGAAGGGCGTCGTTATTGCGTTTTCCGGAGGACCGGATTCACGGGCGTTACTCGATCTGGCATGCAGGAACGGGACAAATATCCAGGCGTATTACTTCATACATAATCTGCGTAATGCCCGGGAGCAGCAGGCGGAGCTCGATCTGGTTTCTTCCATCTGTGGCTCCTGCAAGGTCCCTTTAGAAACGGGTTTTGCAGAACCGGGAGAAATTATCCGTCAGGGAAAACTTCGAGGGATAGGGACCGAGGCTTACGCCAGGGAGCTTAGATACGACGGGCTTGAAAAATTCCGTCAATCATCCGGGTGTGGTTATGTGTTTACCGCTCACACAATGGATGACGATGTGGAAACGATGCTGATGCGGTTTCTTTCAGGTTCTATTCGTGCCCAGGGCATTCCTCCTGTCCGAGGTTCTTTTGCCCGGCCGCTTATAGGCATCAGCAAAGAAGAACTTCTTGCTTATCTCGCGATAAGGGACCTCAAGTACAGTCTGGATCTCAGTAATGCCTCCCCAGTGTACCTCCGTAACAGGGTTCGCCTGGAGATTTTACCCGTGATCAGAAAGGTTTTTCCGTCCTTCAATACCTCCGCGGTAAAAATGAAAACCTTGAACAGGTCAGGCCAGGAGTTTGTTGATTTTGCGGTGCATGCATTGCTTCCGTGGCGGTATAAAGATAGCCGTCATGAATGGGAAATTCCTGTGAAGGATTTTTTTGATGTACCACGCTATGGCCGGATAATGTCAATATTGCATTGCATGAACAGTCTTTTTTGCGGTTCTTTTGAACGAGTGCCTATGTCTTTCTTTAACGATCTCCCCGATGAGATATGCGGTCAACAGGTTTTGCTCAAGGGACACGGTATCGTGCTTGAGAGGAGGAAGGACAAGCTGGTGCTCCGTATGGATTCCTTTGATTCACAAGCAGAGTATGTGTATATTCTTAGCGAGGGAAGGGCTGTCACTGCCGGGGGCGTGGAGTTCATTTTGGCGGAAAATGCAGCAGATGGCTGGCAGCCGATATTGAGGATGACGAATGGGATGGAAAAGAAACTGTTCGTACGTTCTCCCAGACCCGGTGACAGCATCGTTTCAGGCAACTTCCGCAAGCAGATTAAAAAACTGCTGGCCGAATGGAATGTACCCGTTCATGCACGCACGACAGTTCCGGTTTTAACCGACGGAAACAGCATACTTGGAGTGTTTGCCCAGGGAGCTGGAGGAAAAAACCAATTGTGCAATAATCTTATAAAAGCTACAATGGTGTCTTCTAAAGACGACCATAATGTATACGTAATGTATCGTGGAGTATAGTGTGGATAATAATGATCAGGAACCAAACCGGAAAGTAAATTTCAGGTTTGATAATAACCGGTTCGCATTAATTTTTCTTATCGCATTGGTAGGCATTTTCTTTTTCATTTTTCTGGCAGACGGTACGACGCCCGCCGTGGAGCTGCCCTATTCGACCTTTTATCAGTATCTGCAGGATGGCCAGATTGATACAGTTAAAATTCTAGATTACAAAGAAATTCACGGGGTATTAAAAAGCCAGGGTGTTTCTTCCGATATCAATGCATTCAGAACGAGAATTCCCTATCCTGATGATGATCTGATGCCGCTTATGAGAGAAAAGGGCGTCCGTGTAAAAGGGGACAGTAAAGGTGTTTCGCCTTTGCTGATTATTCTACAGACCGTTCCATGGCTTTTAGGTTTGGTTTTTATCTGGTTCATGTTCAGACAGGTGCAAGGCAGTGGAAACCGGGCTTTCTCTTTCGGCAAGAGCAGGGCAAAACGTTATACAGACAACGGGAAAAATTTGACCTTCGGTGATGTTGCCGGCCAGAAGGAGGCAAAGTATGAACTTCAGGAAGTGGTGGATTTCTTAAAGAATCCGCAGAAATTTACAAAAATCGGCGCAAAAATTCCCAAGGGGGTGCTTCTTGTAGGTATGCCCGGAACGGGCAAGACCCTCTTGGCAAAGGCATGTGCCGGCGAAGCGAACGTATCGTTTTTCCACATGTCCGGTTCTGACTTTGTGGAAATGTTTGTAGGTGTAGGGGCCAGCAGGGTCCGGGATCTGTTTGAACAGGGCCGGAAAAATGCTCCCTGTATTTTATTCATAGATGAACTCGACGCAGTCGGCAGGACCCGGGGAGCGGGAATGGGCGGCGGACATGATGAGCGTGAACAAACCCTGAACCAAATGCTGGTGGAAATGGATGGGTTTGAAACCAAGGACGGGGTGATTATTCTTGCCGCGACCAACAGACCCGATGTACTTGATCCTGCGTTGCTCCGTCCCGGTCGTTTTGACCGTCAAGTGGTTGTTGACATGCCGGATGTGCAGGAGCGCGAAGACATCCTCAAAATTCATGGGAAGAAGGTCCCCCTTGGTCCGGATGTGGATCTGAATAGAATTGCACGGGCAACACCGGGGACAAGCGGCGCTGATTTGGCGAACCTGGTGAATGAGGCAGCCCTGTTTGCCGCCCGGGACAACCGGGAACAGGTCATCATGAAAGATTTTGAAGACGCCCGGGACAAACTGCTTCTAGGTGTCGCCCGCCGTTCCAGGGTAATATCGCCTGAGGAAAAAAAGATGACCGCTTATCATGAAGCGGGCCATGCACTGCTTCATTATCTCTTACCGGACGCCGATCCCCTTCACAAGGTAACGGTTATTCCTCATGGCCGGGCTTTGGGACTTGCAATGTCCCTGCCGGAAAAGGAAATATATTCACGCAATAAGAAATGGCTTTTAGCCAGGATCAAAATTGCCATGGGAGGCTTCGCGGCAGAGAAACTTACCTATGGTGAAACAACAACGGGTACAAAAAGCGACATTGAGCAGGCTACTGCCCTTGCACGGAAAATGGTTGTTGAATGGGGGATGAGCGATGAACTCGGGTTTATTACCTTCGGACAGGAGGACGAGCCGATTTTTCTCGGTAAGGAAATCGCCCGGCACAAAGACTATTCGGAAACTACGGCGACCACGATAGATAAGGAAATACAGTCCATTCTCCGCAGCTGTCAGGAAGATACCGAGGCACTTCTGAAGGAACACAAGGATTCCCTGGTTCTTCTTGCCGAAAATCTATATGAGAAAGAAAGCCTGGGCGACAGGGAAATAAGGGAACTTTTGGGGTATCCTGAAGTAAAGAAGGTTACTGATTTATAACATTGTATGGAAGGAATGAGGGAACGTACACTATACCGGAATATCTCACGTAATTACCGGGCTGCGTTTTTGGCAGTGATGATTGCTGTTTCCCCGTATGTGTTCGCGGAAACGGGAAACCATGATCGCGACCTTGCCGATGCGTACGTTTCAACCTTTCTGAAGGATGATTTCACTTCAGCCGATCTTCATTTGCTGGATGTAGCCCTTGAGTTTTATCCGCGCCACGGTGATGCATTGTATTTAATGGGTAAACATCCTTCAGTGGCACGACAGACCGGTGTCGCATACCTGGAAAAAGCCCTTGTCGCTGATTACTGGTTAATGTTCACCTTGAACGATGCCGCTGTCGAGTTGTTTTCCGCCTATATTCAGCTAAAAAAATACTCTCAGGCCGGTGTCCTCCTCGGAGGATACGAACTGGACTTTTTCGATACGCCAGACCACGCTGAGCTTTTGGCCCACTACTATGAAGCCGTTGGAGACAGGGAACGTCTGATCAAAGTGGTGGAATCAGGGTATTCACGCTGGTATGAGCGTTTTGTTCCCTACAAAATCAAGCTCGACAGTGAATTCAGGGAGTTGCTCTTTAAAAGAATAGGGCAATTCAGCGAATTTAACCCGGGAACAGAAGCCCTTCAATCCCTCTTTCCCTTCGCGGACGAGGAAATGCAAACCATCCTGGTAAACCGTTATGCCGTGAGCGGCAGTTTTTCGCCTGGATTGCATGCACATGGTCTGCGTCTTGGTATCTTCGATCCGGCTTCACTGAAAGACATCGCGTCGTACGGGACGGTTATTTCGGGTATTCTGAATTACGGAATGGAAGATCCTCTTCTTGGCGAATATGCCGATCAGGTATATGCAGAATATAACGGAAAGGTATATTTCGATGAAGACGAAGACAGCTTCCATGAGGAAACCCTTGTGTTTCACGATGGAGTCCTTCGTTCACATGTTTTTGACAATGATCAGGACGGTGAGGCGGACGTCATTATTTCCTACTCGGTGGAAAGGGCCCCCGTAACTGTGGAAATTCGGGACGGCGATGATGTATGGGAAGTATCCTACAGTCAGTATCCTTATGTGGACCGAGTTTCATCAGTCAAACCGGTGTCTGCAGTGTATATCTTTGATCAGGCTGTCCTTGATGTGATTACTCTGCCGGCGAAGCCGTATATACCGGCGGATGTTTCGGTTTTAAACAGTCGAGTGTTGTCAGAGTTCTGTGGCGCCCACAGCATAGCAAAAGAACAGGAGGAAGGTCTTCCATACGATAGTGTTTCTACAGGGTCCTTCAGCCTCGATACGGATAATAACGGCATCGTGGAATATTCACTTTTTCTGGAAGAAGGGTTCAAAGAAGAGCAGTGGGATATTGACCAGGACGGTGATGCTGAAATAATACAGACCTACGACGATGCAGCGGGAATTGCAACACTTTCAATATTTGATTACGAGGTGGTCCTGGTTGACGATATCCCTGTGAGCTTGAAATATCAGGGAAAGGAAAAAAAATTGACAATCGAAGGTCCTCTCGTATGGATCGATACAGAACCTGTTGATGCAATGACAGAACCTTTCTCAACAGGATACATGATCATTGACGGTACATCCTATTACAGTTACCGCTTTCATGATTACCTTTTTATTCAGCAACTAGGAAACTAAGATGAAACATATGACCCGCCCGTTTCTAACGGGTTTGATTTCGGTTGTTCTTTCGGGATGCATGATAAACACTGAGGAACCGCTTATACTGCCTGCACCAAATGTAATTCAGGAAAATGTGGATACTGCATTCCAAGAGAATGATCCCATTTTAGGGCTTACCATTTTAGAAGGCGCGAAGAAAAGGCATCCCTCCTGGGAATGGGGTGGTCAATGGGAACAGGGCGTATCACTTGTTGAAAAAGCCTTTTATGATGCAATGGAAAAGGGTGATTACAGGGCGGCACTGCGAAACTACCGGTCGCTAAAAGCATTGGGGCTGGATGATAATGAACTGGGAGCCGACGGGCCATCACTGTTAAAAAAGCTCATTTTTTCCCTCATTGAAGAAGATAACGCGGTACCGGCATTGACGCTTCTCGTGGGCGAATACGGGAAGATTTCCTTTTCAGAAGAGGATCTCACAGCTTTATACACAGTTGCCCAAAAAGAACAGCATATGAGCAGCCTCAAACTTCTACAGGACTCCCTTTACGCCACGGAGCCAGTTCAGGAAATGCTGGATCCGGAAAAAGCACGTATGCTTCTGAATGGGGTAGCTACGATATGGGTGGATAGGGGAATCAAGGTAGACCAGGGTGTCGGATTACCGGACAGGGTTATCGGATCCGGTTTTTTTATCGACACCCGGGGGTATCTGCTGACAAACCACCATGTAATATCCAGCGAGGTTGATCCCGCATATGAAGGGTATTCCCGTTTGTATGTGAGGCTTCCCGAAGCACCAAAAGAGAAAATACCCGCCAAGGTAATCGGGTGGGATACCATTCTTGATATAGCCCTTTTAAAAGTAGAATACACACCTAAATACGTGTTTTCCCTGACTGATACAGAATTGGGACCCGGGGAGCGGATATTCGCCATCGGTTCACCCGGCGGGCTTGAAAGCACGATAACCTCGGGGATTGTTTCAGCAACCGACCGAAGGCTTCTTCAGCTCGGGGATACTACCCAGATCGATGTACCAATAAACCACGGCAATTCAGGAGGTCCGTTGATCGATGAGCGTGGTAATGTTGTTGGCGTCGTGTTTGCCGGGCTCGAAGCTTTTGAAGGCATAAACTTCGCCATACCCGGGAAGTATGTAAATCTCATTATAGATAAACTCTATAAAGGCGGCAGTGTCGAGCACCCATGGCTTGGTGTCGCACTTTATGAAAGACGGGAAGGTCTTGAGGTCTTGTATGTGTTTCCCGGCAGCAACGCGGATTTATCAGGTATTCAAAAAGGAGATATCATAACCGCTCTTGACGGATACAGCGCTCCGACGATCGGTGAATACCAGTATTCTCTGATGCACCGCATGTCCGGTGAACTGTTGAATGTATCGCTGCTGCGCGACAGCGAGGAGCTTACCGTTCTGTCGGCCCTGGGAACCAGGCCGGAATCTCCATTCAGGGAAGCTTTCAAGAAGGATGCCAAGAAAAACCTGATTTTACCGTTGTTTGGTTTCGATTTAGAGGAAGCCGGCGCAACATTGTGGGAGAGGCGGTACAGGGTAACCCGGATTCTTACAGGGATGTCCGCCGACGAAACCGGCCTTTCGGTAAACGATCCCTTTGTTCTCAGGAGTATAGATACCTATCCTGATGAAGGCATCGTTTTAATGAGTGTCATCATTAAAAAAAGGAAAGCAGGTTTTTTAGAGAGTTCCATACAGCTGGGGGCCATGATCGACTCGGATTATTTTCTTTAAGCCCCGGGTTCCTGTACCGAAAATTAAAAAGAGAATGAGTATGAAGCGGGCAATGTGTTGGAAAAACCTAAGATTTTAGTCGTAGAAGATGAGTCAATCGTCGCTATAGATTTATCCCATACGCTGGTGTCTTTGGGCTACGATGTCATTGATACCGCAGGCACTGGTGAAGAAGCCCTGAGCATCATTTCGCAGAAACGTCCGGACCTGGTTTTGATGGATATTCAGCTCCGTGGTGAAATGGACGGTATTCAGGTTGCTGAAAGGATACAGAATTCCCTAAAAATACCTGTTATTTATCTTTCTGCCTTCTCAGATGCGACAACCTTATCGCGGGCACGCCAGACCGAACCTTACGGTTATATACAGAAGTCTTTTGATCATAATGATTTACACTCAACCATTGAGATGGCCTTATATAAAAGTAAAATGGAGCGGCGAATTATTGAGAAGGAGCGTCTTTTATCGGCAACCTTTAAAAGCATTCAGGAAGGAGTTATCACCACCGACAAATGGGGGGTAATACGCCTGATCAATGCATCCGCCGAAAGATTATTTGACATAAGCCATGAAAAAAAAGTCGGTATGAAGTTCCATGAACTCATGCTCGTATTCCTGGATTATCACACGAAAGAAGAAGTATTCCCTCTGGCCTGGCTGGCCGGAGATATGCAGGCTCCGCAAAATGAAGCCGGTCAAGATCCCTGCTTGGCCTATGTAGAGCTAAAACGTGCCCGTTATTTTCTAAAAACCAAAGGGTATTATTTCCCTGTCGAGGTTACAACATCTCTTGTCGGCAGTGAAGAGGAAGATAATGAAGGCTATGTGATTGTATTCCGTAATATAGAAGAAGAACATAATTACCAGGCTGCGCAGTCGCGTTTGGTTTCCATTGTCAGCTCATCGGAAGACGCAATAATCGGGTCTCTTCCAGATGGTACCATTACCAGCTGGAACAAGGGTGCGGAAGCGATCTTCGGCTATACAGACGAAGAGGTATTGAATACCAATCTGTCGGTACTGACGCCGGATTTCTTTCCTAATGAAATTCCCGATGTTCTTGACCGGATTAAGAACGGAGAGAATATCGACCATTACGAGGCGGTACGAAAAACGAAGGCTGGCGACCTCCTTGATATGTCCATCCGTATTTCGCCTATCCGGGATGTGGGTAAGAAACTTACTGGTGTATCAATCATTGCAAGAGATATTACCAACCGGAAAGCTCTGGAAAAAGAATTACTGGAAATTCAGGACAGGGAAAGGACGCGGATAGGTCAGGATCTTCATGATAGTCTGGGGCAGCATCTTACCGGTATTCTGTTAAAAACAAAAGCCCTGGAAAATACAGTTGCGAAAAACGGTGATGGCAGTTATTCAGAACAGATTGCCCATATCAGAAGTCTCATAAAGGATGCAGTCTCGGAAACCAGAGAACTGGCCAAAGGACTTATTCCTGTTACGGTACAGTCAGAAGGGCTTTCATCTGCCATAAAGGAACTGTGTTTATATTCACAATCGATGCATGGCTGCCGTACCGAGTATGCACAGATAGGTGACATCCAGGTGGACAACACAGGTGTCAGCATACAACTATATCATATTGCCCAGGAAGCGATAAACAATGCTATGAAACACGCCAATCCGGAACTCATAGAGGTAACGTTGAGACAGGAATCCTCTGAACTGATATTATCAATTCGTGATGACGGAGCCGGAATGCAGATGGATCACACAGAAGGAATAGGCTTGAGAATAATGCAGTACAGAGCTAACATGATCAGCGCTCACCTGGCTATTCATAGCGAGAAGGACAGCGGTACATCGGTAATCTGCAGGGTTCCGATTAAACAGGCAACAAGAGGAGACCTATTATGAAAAAAGTAGTTATTATTGATGATCATCCCATCGTACGGCAGGGGTTCGTTCTTCTTATTAATCAGGAGGAAGACCTGGAGGTGGTGGGTGAGGCAGAGGACGCTCCGGGAGCTGTCAGTGTTGTACGTGAGAAATCACCGGATCTTGCCCTTGTTGATTTGTCTCTGAAAAACAGTAACGGGCTTGAGCTCATTAAAGATCTTAAAGTGATTCTTCCTGAATTGATTGTTTTGGTAGTATCCCTCCATGATGAAGAAGTCTACGCAGAGAGGGCGCTTCGTGCGGGTGCAAAAGGTTTTATCATGAAGGCGGAGGCGACAGATAACGTGATGACTGCAATCAGGGAAGTCCTGCAAGGCGGCGTTTACCTGAGCAATGCCATGCGCAGTAAAATCCTTCACAGCCTGTCCGGCGGAGGCGGGGGCAGGGAAAAAAACATAACCGAGCTTTTAAGCGACAGGGAATTTGAGGTATTTCAACTCATTGGAAACGGACTTAATACCCGTAATATAGCCCATAAACTGAACCTGAGCATCAAAACAATAGAAACTTATAAAAGCCATTTAAAAACGAAACTCAATCTGCAGGACGCAACCGAAATGATTCAGTATGCGGTGGAATGGGTGGTTAAAAACAATCAATATACATCCTGATCGCAGATTGGGTAAAATTTGATATGACTCTACAATTTCTCTATTCTTTAACCTACAGTATATGAAAAACCCAAGAGTTCTGATCGTAGAAGACGAAAGTATCGTCGCTATTGATATTTCCGCACGGCTGGAAACCCTCGGTTATATCGTTGCCGGTTGTGTGATGTCGGCAGACGAAGCATTGTCTGATTTCGGTGAGTTTGATCCCGACCTTGTTTTAATGGATATCCATCTGAAAGGCAGGATGGACGGTATTGAAGCTGCTGAAATAATTCAGCGGGAGCATGGAACTCCGCTCATTTTCATAACAGCCTATGCAGACAAGGATACCTTAGCACGAGCTAAAATTACCCAGCCTTTTGGTTACATCCTCAAGCCGTTTCAGGAACGTGAGCTGATGATCACCATAGAAATGGCGCTGTACAAACATGGCCTGGAGAAGAAGCTGCATGAAAAGGAAATGTTATTATCGGCGACTCTTGGCTCGATAAATGATGGTATTGTTACCATAGATAATGACGGCAACATTCTATATCAGAACAAGATAGCCCAGACAATTCTGGGCCCGCTGCATCACTGTACCGATATATTTACCTGTCTGGAAGACCGAGAAATTTTCGGAAGCGATAAATTCATAACCTTTGCGAAGTTCTCCAACATACCGGTTCATGTGTCGGTAAATAATCTCGGTGGTCAAAAAATGCAGGTTGTGGTTGTTCGGGACTATTCTGATATAGTGAACTCGGAAGCTCAGCTTATAAGAGCAAAAAAAATGGCGGAGGAAGTATCCGAGGCAAAAAGCAATTTCATGGCAAATATGAGCCATGAGCTGCGGACTCCATTGAACAGCATTATCGGTATGACTGATCTGGTCTTGGAGAGCATTGATGATCATGATCTCAGGGAGTATTTAACAATTTCCAGACACGCCAGTGAGAGCCTTCTTTCTCTGATAAATTCCATACTTGATTTCTCTAAAATAGAAGCAGGCAAAATGGATCTGCATTACACCCCATTTGATCTTGACGAAGTCATAGAAAATGCCATGAGGAAGGTCGCGGCCGAAGCCGCGAAAAAAAATATAGAATTGTGGTCAAATCTGGCTGTCCCCTTGTCGTCTACGTATATTGGCGATCCTAAAAGAGTTTTTCAAATTTTGCTGAACATTGTATCAAACGCCGTAAAATTTACCAGCCACGGATTTATTCATATCACCCGCAGCATATTCACAGATTCCGACAAGGCAACTGAGTTTGAAATTCGTGTTACTGACTCGGGCGTGGGAATTGCTCAGGAGAAAATTGGGTCCATTTTTGACGCGTTCACTCAGCAGGATGATTCATATACCAGACGTCATGGAGGTACCGGACTCGGCCTTGCCATTGTAAAGAACCTGCTAGGACTGATGGGTGGTTCAATTGTGGTTTCCAGCAGACCAGGACAAGGGAGTGAATTTGTAATCCGTGTCGGCTTTGACAAGCATGGACCAAAAGAAAATCTGCATTTTGCAGACAATTTTCATGTATGGCTTGCATCTGAAAAAGAATATATCTCAGGTTATATCCGTGACTGCGCTGCATCCATGGGAGCGATTGTACATGAGCTGCCGCCAGATATGATTTCTGCCGTCACATTACCTGAAGAGGGTATCCATGTCCTGATTGCAGAAAGTGCTGTACTTTCGAGGGAGTCCATACAGGCGGCGGCACAGAATGATAATCCCGGTTTTTCCAAGTACATACTCGTTGAACAATTCGGTGCGGCCGCCCCTCAAACAAGAAGACCTAAGTGTCCCGCCTGTTCGGTTCTTCTCTATCCTTTCCGGCGTTCGGATTTATATAACCGGATATGTGGAATTCCTGATCCGGGGCTGCCAACAGAAACGACAAACAGGCACCAGGAAGATCGCGGAAAACGGGTGTTACTGGCGGAAGATGATGTTCATAATCAGGTATTATTGTCCCGCATATTGACGAAACACGGATACACCGTCATCATCGCCGCCAACGGGGACGAAGCCATCCGTCTGTACAGAGAAGATCAACCCAGTATTGTTGTCATGGATGTTCAGATGCCGAAAAAAGACGGGATTGAGACAACCAAGGTACTCCGTTCAATCGAGACCAACGTACACGTACCTATTTTGGCATTGACAGCCCATGCTCTTGAGGGGTTCCGGGAACAGTGTCTGGACGCGGGTATGGATGACTATATTACAAAGCCGTTTAAGGTTCCTGTGCTGCTTGAGAAAATTGAAATGCTAATTAATAAGGATGGAAAACATGCACCTGCAAAACAGGAAGAAACCCAGGCTGAACAAGAAGCGGCGAGTATTGTTCTTCAACCTCATATGGAATTATTGAAAGATAATGTAGCGGAAAAGAATTACATGGATATAATTAATACAGCGAGCAAGTTGAAACAAGAAGCTGAGCAGAAGGAACTGAAACGTCTGAAAGCTCTTTGTTTCAAGTTCATTCTGGCTGCGCGGAACGAGGACGATGAACGTCTTCTTGAACTTTTAACGGTACTGGGTCACTATAAATAAAAAGGCGGGCGAGGTTTTGAGAATTCTTATAGTGGAAGATGATTACGGTTCCAGGCGTTTCATGCAGAAGGCTCTGCTGCAGTATGGAGATACAGATATTGTAGTAGATGGAAAGGAAGCGGTAGAAGCTTTCAGAATCGCCCTGGACGAGAACCAACCCTATGAGCTGATTTTCATGGATATCATGATGCCTAAAATGGATGGTCACGAGGCAATGCAGATCATAAGGGATATTGAAAACGAGATGGCCGTTCCCCCCTTTGATGCGGTAAAAATCATTATGACGACGGTCATGGAAGATCCAAAAAACGTTATAAATGCCTTTCATAAAGGCGGAGCGGAAGCGTATCTTGTAAAACCTCTTGATATGGCTAAAATCAGAGAGGAGATGGAGAAACTTGGCTATTACCCGCGGCACACATGAAATAAAACCTATACCTTCCATATGCATTGTTGAAGATGAAAGTATTGTTGCTCTCGACATAAAGCGGATTCTTACCAACGGCGGATACCGGATTGGCGGGGTATTCTCTTCCGGGGAGGCCATCCTTGAGTATTTGACGAGGGATTACTGCGATCTCATACTAATGGATATCAAAATCGCGGGATCATTGGATGGAATAGAAACAGCGCGTATCATCTCCGATCAATACCAGATACCGATTATCATGCTCACTGCTTTCGCCGACGACGCGACAATAGCGAGGGTTAAGGAACTTGGCCCCTTTGGGTACATTATTAAGCCCTTTGAAGACCGTGAACTGAAAACTGCAATCGAGATGGCCTTTGTACGGTTTTCCCTCGAGGCGCGTCTTCAGGAGTCTGAAGAACGATACCGCCTGTTGTTCGAAGAGGACCTGTCCGGTGATTTTCTTGCCGACGGCGATGGTATTCTCATAGATTATAACAGTGCGTTCGCCAAAATGCTTGAACTTGACGAGCATGATGGACAGACAATTGAGAGTATCGAGACATTGTTCCCTGACAGTATCGAGTATCAGCGTTTTCTTGTGCGCATCTACGCAGAAGAAGTCTTAAAGCTGCAGGAACTTAAACTGAAAACGGCGAACGGCCGGTCAATTATTGTACTCGCGAATATTATTGCCAAGACAGGTAAAGTCAATGGTGAAATACTGGAAATAAAAGGGTATCTCATCGACATAACCGACAGGAAAAATCTGGAACAGCAGCTCAGGCAGTCACAGAAAATGGAAGCCATTGGAAGGCTGGCCGGCGGAGTCGCCCATGATTTCAACAATCTGCTTACCGTCATAATCGGGTACTGCTCCATGATACAGGGGGATGACCAACCGAATTCGGACGTCATAACCCATGTGGACGGTATCCTGGACGCTACCAGCAAGGCAAGTGCTCTCACCAGACAGTTACTGGCATTTTCGCGGCAGCAGCTTTTGAATCCGCGTATCATTGAAGCCAATGCGCAGCTGCTTCATCTGGAGAAAATGCTGAACCGGTTGTTACCGGACAATATTTCTTTTTATTTTTCCCCATCCGATGAAAAGGCCTTCCTGTATATAGATCCGGGGCAGCTCGAACAGGTTATCATTAATTTGGTTGTCAACGCGCGGGACGCATCTCCCGATGGGGGTGTCATTACCCTTGGTGTAGACAGCATGCGTATTCAAAAGGACACACCGGCAAGTACCGGGATTATTCATCCGGGAGACTATATACGGGTTTTTGTCAGGGATACCGGATCAGGTATAGATCCTTTGGTCATCCAGCATATTTTTGAACCCTTTTTTACTACCAAACCGTCGGATAAGGGTACCGGTCTCGGCCTCGCGATGGTGTACGGGATTGTGTCCCAGAGTAACGGGATCATTGATGTGCAGACTACAGAAGGTAAAGGTTCTGTTTTCTTCCTGTATTTTCCGAAACCGAAAACAGCGGTTGTGTCTGCCGCCAGTGATGAAAAACCGCCTAAAACCGTTTATCCGGGCAGCGAAACGGTTCTGTTCGTTGAGGACGATCCGAAGATACGGGACATCCTTCGTCAATCACTAATGAACAGCGGGTATACGGTACTGGCGGCGGCAAATCCCGGGGAAGCAATCCTCATTCTTGAACGACTCGGTGAAGACGGTGGTATCGATCTGGTTGTATCTGATTTGCTGATGCCCTATATGAACGGTATAGAACTGATTAGCAGAATTAGAGTACAACTGCCCGGGGTTAAATACCTGTTGATGTCCGGTTTCCCGGAAGGCCATGAAAAATTCAACACAAATGAATTTTCAGCTGATCATATCATCCTCAAACCCTTTTCTCCGGAAGAATTACTTGCGAAGATGCGGGTAATTCTTGATACGTAACGACTCTTCCTGTATAGTGTGCCGATATGGCCCACGACACAGACCTAATTCGTAATTTTTGTATTATCGCGCATATAGACCACGGTAAGTCTACACTGGCGGACCGGTTCATAGAAAAAGCAATGCTCCTTGACGACCGCACCAAAAAAGACCAGTTTCTGGATAACATGGATATTGAACGGGAGAGGGGAATAACTATCAAGTCCCAGGCGATAACCATTCCCTATACTGCGAAAGACGGTAAAGCGTATACGCTGAATCTGGTTGATACACCCGGGCATGTCGACTTCAGCTATGAAGTGTCAAGGGCCATTTCTTCCTGTGAAGGAGCTCTGTTGCTCATTGATGCGAGCCAGGGTGTGGAAGCGCAAACTCTTGCAAATATGTATCTTGCCCTTGAACACGATCTGGAAATTATTCCGGTAATCAACAAAATTGACCTGCCCAGCGCTGATATCGATATGGTCCAGCATCAGATAGACCATGATCTTGGTCTGGACATTGATCATACAGTCCTTGTTTCGGCAAAAACCGGGAAAGGTGTCGATGACCTGCTTGAACAAATTGTACACCAGATTCCTGCACCGGCGGATACTAAGGATGAACCGCTCAAGGCCCTCATTTTTGATTCCCACTACGATCCCTATCGCGGAGTCATTGTCCATGTCCGGGTGTTCGCCGGAGAAATATCCACAGGAGATGAAATCCTTTTTATAGCAAGCGGTGGAAAATATGAAGTGGAAGAATGCGGACGGTTCAGCATTGCTCTGCAGCCTGCTAAATCTTTGCATGCGGGAGATGTAGGTTACATTATCGCGGGAATAAAAACCATCAGCGATATACGTGTGGGCGATACCGTAACCAGTGTCGCCCGTCCCTGTGACGGTCTGTTAAAAGGGTTCAAGGATGTAAAACCGGTTGTGTTTTCCAGTATTTATCCGGTAAACGCCGATGATTATGAAGATCTTAAAACAGCCCTGGAAAAACTTAAACTCAATGATGCTTCTCTGGTGTATGAAAAAGACGCATCGTTGGCCCTTGGATTCGGTTTCAGATGCGGTTTCCTTGGGCTTTTACATCTTGAAGTTGTTCAGGAGCGTATAGAACGGGAGTTCAATCTGTCCATTGTACTGACTTCTCCGTCAGTCCGGTACCGTATTACCTTAAGCAGCGGTTCGGTAGAATATATTGACAATCCTGCCAATTTCCCAGATCCCGTCAAGATAGCACAGTCTGAGGAGCCTTATATCCGGGCCACCATAATCACGCCGACAACCTATGTGGGCAGTATAATTAGTCTGTGTCTGGAAAAACGGGGTGTACAGGAACACATGAATTATCTGGATGAGAAACGGGTGGAACTCATTTATGAAATGCCCCTTGCTGAAGTGCTGTTTGATTTCTATGACAAGCTCAAATCGGTGAGCAGAGGATATGCCTCTTTTGATTATGAACTTACCGATTACAAGGTCACTGATCTTGTAAAGCTTGATATTCTTTTAAACGGGAACATTGTCGACGCGTTATCACAGCTTGTATTCAAGGAACAGGCGGCTTACCGGGCAAGAAGAGTATGCAAAAAACTTCGGGAAGAAATTCCACGGCACCAGTTCAAAATCCCCATACAGGGAGCAATCGGCAATTCCATCATTGCCCGTGAGACTATAAGCGCCTTGCGCAAAGATGTAACCGCTAAATGTTACGGCGGAGATATTTCACGTAAACGGAAGCTCCTGGAGAAACAGAAAGAAGGAAAAAAACGGATGAAGATGGTCGGGAATGTGGAACTGCCCCAGTCAGCATTTCTTTCTGTCCTCAAATCGGACGATAGTGATTAGGGATGTCTACTTCAGCAAAGCAGATGTAAGGGGTTTCCTGTAGAGGGCGATTGCCATAAGAAGGCGTTTAAGCTGGACCGCATCGGGGGCTTTGATATCCATATCGGTGATATGCAGGGCCGGATAATCACATTCCGTTGCAAGCGGTACAAATATGGCGAGCCGTTCTTCAGTTATTCCTTTTTCCAGCATATCAAATGAAACCTCATAAAGACGGTTAAGCAGTTCAAATTCAGTTGCAAGGAACGTTTTGCAGGCGGCCTCGGTGAAAATGCTGTGTTCATCTTTAGGTTGACGGTTCATTTCATCTGGCAGCCCGGTTCCCGCAGGTATTTGTGTTTCCAGCGGTTTTTGTTCAATCCCCATATCCAGAACTGCATCCGTCAAGGTGAAAATTCTTTTACGGTCGAGGGGCCACCGTGCAGCCAGGTTCCGGTATCCCAGGAGGGCCGCATCACTTAACTTACTCACGCCGTTTCTTGCTGT
>JAFGQL010000088.1 GCA_016935695.1 Spirochaetales bacterium | reverse complement strand
TGAACATGCCTATACCTGGGGCTGTGTCACCAGCTGCATGAAATCATGGGGACCGGAAAAATTCCTGAAGACGGCGCGTCAGGGTCTTGAGAAGTCCCGTGAAATTGTTCCCCCGGCACTATATTACTACAATCCCCGGGAACACACCTTTTCTCCGGTCAGGGAAACCCTGTAAACCCGAAATGCCGGAATGTCCGGCCATGTACATGAAAATCAGTAATCGCTGCCCTTTTCCAGTTTAGCAAGGAACTGGTCTGCCCTGCGGCCGGACAAACCGTGATCGACGCCCTTGATCAGTTTCCGCAGGGCAGTCATTTCCTCTGCGGAAAAACGCACACCGCCGCGGATATGATTCTCGAAAGCCTCGCATGCGGCAGGGCAGACACTTTTTGCAATGTCGAGCATGACCTGGGCGTACAGGCGGATCTCTTTCTGGGCGTGAGGATCCAGACGCAGCCGTAAAAAATGAAACAGATTGTGCAGGTCGATCTGCCAGTACCATTCGGTGTACAGGCTTAAAGGCAGGTTCACCCTTGCCAGTTCCCTGGCCAGGCCATCATCCAACAGACCGGTGTATTCTTCATAGGAGCGCCGCTGACCGTCGGAAAGAGATTTCTGGACGGCTGCAGCTTCTTCGGCGGAAACAGGTTCGGTTTCCCGGCCCTGCTTGTTGTTCTGGGCCTGTTTGGCAATATCGGCGGCCCCGGGGACGTAAAACTCATCCTTCATGACCGAGTAACGGCCGGAAATCTCATTCAAGCGTGCAGTCCGGTGGCGGATCCATTGGCGGGCCACAAATATGGGCAGTTTTACGTGAAAGGTGAAGATAACCTGTTCAAAGGGACTGGTGTGGTCGTTGCGCAGCAGATAGTCAATCAGGTTTGCGTCTTCCCGGTAGGACTTAGTGCCCTCGCCGTAACTGACACGCGCCGCCTGCACAATACGGGCATCGCTCCCCATGTAATCAACCAGACGGACAAACCCGTGATTGAGGACCGGGAACTCCTTGTCGAGGATGTGTTCTGCTTCCGCTACGATACAATGCGCCATTCCAGACCTCCGTTTCAGGTCACTACTTTACACATCAGCATGGGACGTGTAAACAGCAGGGGTATACGGTCCTACAAGCCGAGGGCCTCATCTATGACCGCCTTGGTTATGGAAAGGACTTCCCCCGTGTGCACACGTACCAGCTTCAGATATACCTGGTATTCCGCGTCTTTTTTCAGAAGGTCGCTCACCAGAAGGTAATCGGCGTTTATCAGTCCGCCAAGGTCGCTTACGCTTCCCGTGTCGGTCAGTCCTGACAACTGCAGTTTAAGCTCATCGTACACCGCCTGGAGGTCCTCCCGTTCGGCGAGGGTAAACCGGGGATGGGCTCCCGCTGCCATCAGCAGTTCATGGGAAAAATACTCCGCTGCTGCCGCATTGTCCCGGGAAGACGGCTGAATGGGAAGAACCACAGTGTTGATTCTATCCTCCAGTGACATGGTCGCGAAATCAAAGAGCTGGCCGAGCCCCTCGGTAAAGAGTTTCTGCAGGGTTTCCTTCTTTTCCTCCTCGGCCACGGCGACGGCCTGGATATAGGGTTCCGGATCGGGAAGAGGTTCGTTCAAAAAGGCGCTTATCTCTTCTCTTGTGAAGCGGATGATGATGGATTCGAGTTTGTCGGTCTGGAAATTTGCCCCGGTATGATGGCTCACACTGCCGGCAACGCCGCCTTCGCTCTCCCCGGTTTCACCGTAGGTAAGGAACAGGTAACGGCCTCCGGTGTACTGGGCAATCTGGCGCAGGATATATTCCCCCTGAATGTCCAGCCCTCCGGTACCCACTCCGTGGATTTTAATCCCCTGCTGTCGTGCCAGCCGGGCTGACACCGCGTAACTTGCGGGTGCTTTCCAGCCGGAAACGGGGTTTTCCGGGGGAGCAAACTGGGGCGGCGCATCGGTAATGATGTAGACCAGGCGGATCCCGTTCCTGTTCCATTGAATATCCCTGATGGACACCTCCAGGGCAGCCTGAAGTTCCTCGGGAATATCCCCACCTCCATCGGCAAAGACCTGGCTCAACTCTCCCTGGAAGGACCCGATATCCCCGGTCAGAGGAATGGTTTTCGTGACATACTCATCTCCGTAATCCTTGTACAGCACCATACCGAACCGGGGGGAGACAGACCCCGGCATGCTGGTGAGGTTCAGGTGTATTATTTCGATGGTGTTTTTCAGCCGTTGAATTTCCTCACCCATACTGCCGGTGGTGTCCATGACAAAAAGAATGTCCACCGGAACCGTCTGGTTTTCCGGCCTGGGGCCTTTCAACTCAAGGGTTACCGACCGGGGACCGCGGCGCTCGATGAGCACCTGGGCCGACATACCCCCGGCTTCGGCCCTGCACAGGTACTGTTCTCCTAAAGGCTCGTAATCCGATGGGAAAAAATAATAAGATCCGTCTGCGTGAGTGGTTCCGGTGAGAACCTGAACTTCACTCCCACTTTCCGCCTCGGAAATCGTCAGGCGGGCATTGGGGACAGGAACGCCCCGGGCGTCGGTGACGGTAACAAGAATTCGCTCAGACACATCAAGCTCGTAATGGAACACCTCCCCGTATTTTGACAGGAATCCCAGAAAATAGCCGAACTGGGCGTTATCGTCAGCATATCCGGCTTTCAGACCCGACTCCGAGGGTACCGGCCGTGACGAAGGCTCCGAGGCCGCGAGCTCCATGGTGCGCTTGGCACCCGGTGCCGCGCTTTTCTCAAACACTTCTGCATCCGGTATTTCAGGCGGCAGGGGGCTGCTTTCCCGGGGAGCTGCCGCGGGGGCGTCTCCATGGGATTCAGCTGCGCTTTTTGACGCGCATCCCGCTGTTATGGTTACCATGGCCACCATGGCCACGATTGCCGTAATCACCACGATGACAGCCAGGCTCTTGTTGCCTTTCGGTCTGTTGTTCATATATAGTCCTCCTGTTCTTCCTGTAGTCTTTCTTGTATTGTTTCTTGAATTGTTGCTCTGCCTGCGGTGATATCCATGACGTCGTGCCTCCACCCCAGTGCCTCGGACTCAGGTACATCCACCTGTAAACATACATCCGCATCAAACTGCTCATGATGAATCTTACCGCCAAATTCGGCAAGCCGCTTGTGTATCCGCTCGTAGGCGCTGTAATCCACAGTAAGCTCCATACGTTTCATTGCCACATCTTCCACGGAAACCGTACAGGCAAGCACCTCTTTCGCGGCATCAGTGTAGGCCCTTACCAGTCCGCCGGTACCGAGTTTAGTTCCGCCGAAATAGCGGACAATAGTCAGCAGGGTATTCGTAAGCCCTGAACCTTTCAGCACCTCGAAAGCCGGCCGTCCGGCGGTACCTTTGGGTTCCCGGTCATCGGAGTAGCCGAACACGCTTCGCTCCCTTCCCCAGATATACGCCCATACCACATGGGCGGCCCCCGGATGGGACACGCGCAGCCGGGCAACCCGGTTTTTCACCTCCTCCTGACTGGACAGGAGTTCAATACGGGAAAGGAACCGGGAGGCTTTTACGGTAATTTCTGCTTCGGCCGGGGCTTTGGGAACAAACATCGGCTATAATCCTTCAAAAGGAACCGTAAAGCGCTTGAGTTCTTTATACCGGTCTTGATAATAGCGTTTCCACTCTTCACTCACCACAGGATCGTCAAGGAGGGTTTCCGCCCTGCGGACAACCATGGTCTTTTCCCGGTAATTGAATATGAACTGCAGCTCTACACCGGTGATCCTGGCTTTTTTGCCGTCATACTCAAGCTCTACCTGAAAGAGGGCAGATTCTCCCGTAGGCGCAGTACGGGGATCCGGGTTGAGAGGATCAAGGCGCCAGGTCTGGCCGGATATGAGGTTGCCGGCGGAATAGATGATCAGCTTACGCTCTCCCTCGGCTGTCACATATTCATAGGGCTGAAGCACGTGGGGGTGGTGCCCCCAGAGAATATCCACTCCTGCGTCGATAAACCGGTGAAACAGCCGGTATTTCGCCTCGGTCGGAACCTGGCGGTATTCCGTACCGCCGTGGACAGAAAGGATGAACAGGTCATAGCCGGGAGTAACCTCCGAAAGAAAGGAAGCAAACGCGTCTATCCGTCCCTGGTCATACATATTCAGGGTATGAACAAGATCCTTTCCTTCCGCAAGGTTTACAAAAAGGGTGATACTCAAAAACCCGATACGGATATTCCCGTAATGAATTGTCTGAGGGTACATCGGATCCTCTTTGTGTTCCCGCAGTCCCGACCACCGGCTTTCGGAGAGAGCCGAAAGAGAGGATGCCGTCCGGAGAATAGAGTCAGGGCCCTGGTCGGTAGAATGATTGTTCGAAGCCGCGAACACATCAAACCCCGCGTCGACAGCAGAGCGTATATACGGCGTATGGACATTGAAACGGGGATAGGTGGACATGGGCTTTGACTGGTCCACAGGAAACTCGAGGTTGGCAAAAGAGAGGGCGTCACGGGTAAGAAGACCGCGGATGTCATCGTAAATCCTGTCGTAGGGAGGCCGGTTGAAATTGACATCATGGGCCATGATGTCCCCCGCAAAGGTAAATACCCATCTGGCGGGAGCGGAATGTGCTTTTGTCAGGGGCTGCACCCCTATACGGTCCCGGGCGTATTCAAACCCGGTCCAGGTCACGAGAACAAAACCTGTAAACAGTACCCCGAAAAGGGCAGCCGAGGGCCTCATGGTAATCAGTATGCAGCAGAACCGGGGATTTATCCACCGGTTTCTTGCTCTTTCCCCGGACAGGACAATACCTTACTTATTTACTCATTTTTCTTGGAAAGTTCTTGTTATTCCTGACTATTTAGGTTATATTTAGAAAGTGATTAACAGGTAAAAACGTATACCGACTGTAGTTCCTGCTTTTCTATTCTCTCCTGCCTTGCACGCTCCGTCCCCCGGAGCGTGCAATCTTTTTTTAAAGACCCTCTTTATCAGGTATTTCTTCTCCATGACGCGTGGCGGAGGCCGTGTTTCTGTATCTTGTAATTCAGGGCCCTTCGGGAAATCCCCAAAAGGTCCGCCGCGTTTTTCTGGATGTAGGCCGTCTCCCGCAGGGCCGACTCGATAACCTTCTTTTCTATGACTTCCAGGTTGTAATTGGTAAACGAAGAGTTCTGGGTCAGATACTGAACAGCAGGAGATCCCTCGAGGGTAAGATCTTCCGGCTCTACAGACTCCCCTTCTGCGGCAATGACCGCACGTTCAACAGCGTTCCGCAGTTCACGGACATTGCCGGGCCAGGAATACGAATACAAAAGCTCGAGGGCCTTGGGTGAAATGTCAGTGACCTTTTTGTTCATTTCCGGTGCGTACTTCTTTATGAAAAACTGTACCAACGGATAAATGTCATCCCGGCGTTCCCTTAACGGGGCGAGGGCAAGACAGACACCCTCAAGCTGTCCGTACAGATCCTCACGGAACCGGCCTTCTTCCACTTCCTTTTTCAGGTCTTTCGTGGTTGAACAGATCAGCCGTACATTCACGCTGATGGGATGGGTGTTTCCTGCCCGGACAAAGGTCCCCTCAGTAAGAAAACCCATTAACTTTTCCTGGGTTTCCAGACTCATGGCGCTTATATCCGACAGGTACAGGCTGCCGCCGTCTGCCTGCTCCAGTTTTCCTATACGGAGGTTATCGGCGCCGATAAAGGCGTCCCGTTCATGACCGAACAGTTCAACATCTAAAAGTTCGTCGTCCAATGCCGCGCAGTTCACCCGCACAAAGGCATTTTTTTTACGGTAGCTGTTGTAATGGATCAAGCCGCCTATCAGCTCCTTGCCGGTACCATGTTCACCATACAAAAGGACCGATGAGTCGGCCCGGGCCACCTTTCCGACAGATTTAAGAAGTTCCTTGAGCTGGGCGCTCTCGCCGATAAACTCGTTGACCCGGTATATAAAGGGCTGTTCACCACGGAGGTTCTGGGCCTCCAGCTTCAGCCTCCGCACCTCCAGGGCCTTTTCCACCTTCAGGTACAATTCGGCAACACTGTAGGGCTTCTGTAAATAGTCGAAGGCACCCTCCCTCACCGACATGACCGCCTTCTGCAGGTTTTCCGAATCGGTAATGGCAATGACCTGGGTATGTTCGTAGTCCATGTGGGTGATGCGGATGATATCGCTCAAGGTTCCCGCATTAATGTCCGCGTCTATGATGATAACCTCGATGTTCCGCTCCTGAAGGATGGTGACCGCGTCGGCAATGCTTTCCGCGCCGTGCACTGAATGGCCGTTACCCTGAAAGAAATGAATGATTCTGTCCCGTACACGGTGTTCGTTATCTACGACAAGAATGTTTGACATGGCATACTCCCCGATTCCTGTTCAATTAAGTACTTCAAATCTATTAGTAAACTGCCTCCACGGGCTTTACAATAGTACAAAAGTAGTATGCACGATTTTGTAATTAAAAGCAAATGATTAATGGCGGGAAAGAAGTACAAAAGTGAAATAAATACCGGCAAGGGTATATGTTTTAGATGTATTGGATATCTTATCCGATAAAATACTGCGGTACAGAAATGATTCCCCGTGTCCACCAGTAGTTTTCAGCAATTCCGTCATCCAGTCCCACATGTCACCAAAGGCGCCCTCGGCAAACCAGGCCCTTAATTGATCGCTGCTGGCAAGAAACGGCTCAAGGTCCCTGGTCTCGTCCATAAAGGCGGCGAACCCCTCGCCGGGTCCAAGGGCTTCCGCCTGGTACAGATTGTTCAACGGGGGGTGCGTTCCTGCCAGCGATGCCACAAGAGAGAAAACCGATCGCGCCAGGCTGTCAGGATAAGAAAAGGAAAAGAGGCGGGACAGGACCTCTCCGTCCCGGTCCATGAGATACAGGGCAATAATGTAATTAAGAATGGTCTCCGGATACGCAAATTCCCCCTGGAACCTGGCCTGTATTTCATTCACCAGCCAGCGCTCCCTGTAGCCGATCCGGGCCAGGGACTTTACGGCATTTGAGTAAATAAGCGGGTCTACATCGTCGAGGATGGATAAAAGCGCCTCCTCTGTTTCATTCCCCGGGTAGGCACCCAGGGCAAATACCGAATCACGCCGTGTGTAAGACCCTCTGTCCAGGGCATCGGCTATGATCTCAGGCAAAACCGCAGGAGTAGGCGTAGCGAACAAAAGTCTGAGCATCTCGCCTTTTTCCGATAAAAATGGATTCTTCAGCATGCGCTGCACCTCGGCCGCAGCCACCGGAGCATCGCTTTTGCCGATGTTGTACAACAGGGTCTGGCGCTTCGGCCCCCAGGGGGCGTTGGATAACTGGTACACATCCAGAAATGCCTTCAGATTCCTGCTGGAAAAAACGACCTGGGCCGCTTCCTTCATGGTCATTCCCCCGATTTCCCGGGATACAAGGGACAATAAAGTGATGGCCAGGCCAAGAAAACCCGCAAACAGAAAGGGAAGATCGTAATCTCCGGTCAGGGGAACAAAACCTGAAGAAGAAAGGTCTGCAAGGACTCCTCCCAGAACCCCGCCCAGGAGTGACCAGACCGCCGATGAAAAATTCATGGCAGCGGAATAGCTCATCTTGCCCTGTTCTGGGATGTGCTGAATGACAATCCGGGAAATAAGGACAAAAGTGAGAGTGGTGAACAGGGAAAGGAAGAACCCGGAAAGGAAAAAAACCGCCGGGTGAGATTCCGGAGGGATGAGGGCCAGAACAATAAAGATTGCCACCGCTCCCATGGATGAAACGCTCAACATGAATCGGCTTCCGATTCTGTCTGCAAAAGGCTTTAACAGGGCGTTTCCGGTCATGGCCGCAAGAGACATCAATATGGTAACCCCAAATATGGTATTGGCCTCAAACCCGGTGCTTTTTCTTAAAAGAGGAATGAAAAAACCAGCCTGAATCAGCATCATTAGCCCCAGCCAGCGGAGAATGAACGGCAGGGCCGTGTCCCTGGACGAAAAAGCCCGTTTCAGCACGTGTGAGAACTTCTCTCCCTTTCGGTACTCAATGGTTTCCCGGCAGGGTATGTTTCTTACCTTAAGAGCGCTTACCGTATTGGCAGCAACACCAAGCCACTGAAGGGCAATGATCCCCGGGAGACTGTTGAGGACCGCGACGGAAAAATACAGGAAGTTGAAAACCTGGGAACCGAGTTTGCTTGTCTGAAAAGCGGTATTTATGCGCACCACGAACTCACCCGTAGATACAGGTGTCACCAGGGTTTTCTGCAGAGCCTCGGAAGACGCCACCCCCACGGAACGCACAAGACAGAAAAGGGAATATACGGTAACAATCAGGAATGAGCCAAGGCGCGCGTCGCTCAAAAAAAACAGGGCTCCGTACAACAAACAGACAAGCCCCCGGATGAGCCATGACGCAAGCAGGACATCCCGGATATTGCGTCCCCTCAAGAGCCAGGGAATGACAGGAAGAACAAGGCCGGTAATATGTATGGCGGAGGATATATACCCAAGCTGGAGATTGGTCGCCGAAAACTCGATGGCAAGGAGATATACAATGGTGTCTCCAAGAAGGGAAAAACCAAGACCGTTAAAGGCGGCGTGGAGAATAAAAGATTGCTGACCGCGTTTTCGTTCGGCGGCGGATAAATAACTGGTTTGCATAGGCTGACAAAGGAATGGTAGCAGGTTCTCCCGTTTTTTACAAACGACGTTTAATTAAAATAAACTCTCAAGCGGCAGGGACCACCCGTCGGCCTGCGGCAGCTGGCCTTTGGGGAACCCGACCAGCGTCCCTCCCGCTTCCACGTTAAAAGGCGGCGTCCGGCCGAATACCCACTCCCTGGAAGCAAGTTGGGCAGCCCTTTCCTGTACCCGAAGGCGGTCGGGAAAAACCACAGAACCTGCATTATCGGCGGCATATTCCCCGTCCAGGGAAACAATGGCGTCTATGAGGTCATTGACCGAAAGGCCGGGGCAGAAATGAGACAGGTTTTCGACAGGAGAGACGACCGACAATATCCCCTGCCCCTCAGGTATCCTGTAGGTCGGTGACAGGAGGTCGGGAACGCGTTCGATACAGGCGTCCACAAGAAGAGTCCCGTGATGGTACGCCTTCTGCCGCAAAAGCCGGTAGGCGCTGCCCGACACCTTCTTGCCGTCGACAAGAATATCATGGCGGTCATTCACCCGTGCATTAATGCCAAGACCGGTCAATACCCCTGTCATAAGTCCGGCAGCCCGGGAACGGGAAAACCTTTCTTTAGACGAAAACAGACAGAAGTTCAGGTTCCCCTCGTCATGGTACACACACCCCCCGCCGGAAATTCTCCGCGCCGGCACCACGCCGTACTCAGACATCACGGGCAGGTTCATTTCCTTCCAGGGATTCTGAAACCGCCCCATGACAACCGCCGGCTCATCTACATACAACAGGAGGTGGGAACCATCCCCGTCATAGGAATCGAAAAGCAGGTCCTCAAAAGCGAGATTATCGTATACATTCCGGTACGGGGAAACAATGATCACCCCCGGCCGGCCTGCTGGTACTGGAGTTTATACAGGTTGTAGTACAGCCCCCGCTTCTTTAAAAGCTCATCATGGCTGCCCTCTTCTGCAAGCCGGCCGCCGCTTAAGGCGAAGATCCTGTCGGCATGCTGGATGGTAGACAAGCGGTGGGCGATGACAATTGATGTCCGCCCCTCAAGGAGCACCGCCAGAGCGTCCTGAACCAGGCGTTCGGTTTCGGTATCGATGCTGCCGGTAGCCTCATCCAGAATGATGATCCGCGGATTATGGGCGATAACCCTGGCAAAGGAAACCAGCTGTTTCTGGCCGGTGCTCAAGTTGCTGCCCCGCTCACGGACCTGTGTGTCGTAACCTTCCGGCAGGCTCATAATGAAATCGTGGGCATACACCGTTCTGGCCGCCCGGATAACCTCATCCCTGCCGATACCGCTGCCAAGAGCAATATTCTCGGCAATGGTTCCGGAAAACAGGAAGACATCCTGCTGTACCGGCATGATGATGCGCCTGAGGGACTCAAGGGACATGTCCCCCAAAGGCATATCGTCTATGGTAATACCCCCCTTCTGAATGTCCCAGAACCGGGTCAGAAGATTCGCGATAGTGGTCTTCCCGGCCCCGGTATACCCGACGATGGCGACGGTTTCTCCTGCCCGGATATCAAATGACAAAGAATGGAGGATCTGCTCTCCTTCGTTGTAGGAAAAGCCAACACCGGAGAAACGGATGTCGCCCCGTATGTCCGCCGGTTCCTTGTCCGGACCGCCTGAAGGGATGCAGGTCTTCTGGTCCAGGATGTCAAAGATGCGCTCGCCGCCGGCCATGGCAGACTGCATGATGGTGAATTTCTCGGAAAAATCCATGACAGGCCGGTAGAACATCTGAATGAGGTTGATAAATGCAAACAGCACCCCGAGGGACACGTTCAGGTCAAGAAACATGGAAGTACCGAAATACAGAATGACTGCAGTCGAAATGGAGGTAAACAGGTCAATGAGGGGCCTGAAAACCGCGAACACATGCATTTCGGAAAGCTGGGCCTTAAGCAGCCCCCGGTTTGCGTCGTTGAACTCTCCGCCGCTCCTGGTTTCCTGGCCGAACATCTGCACCACTTCCATACCGGAAATGTGTTCCGAGAGGAAGGCGTTCACCCGGGCCACCCACATTCTTACCCGCCGGTAGACTTCCCGCACCTTTACGCGGAACACCAGGGTTGCCGCAAAAATGGGTGGCAGGGTCGCAAGGGTAATGAAGGCAAGGCGGGTGTTCAAATAGAACATGGTGACAATCACTCCCGCCATGATGGCGAAATCCTTGACAAAGGAAATTGCCACCGAGGTAAACAACTCGTTGATGGTGTCCACGTCGCTGGTACACCTGCTGACCAGGCTTCCTACCGGGGTTTTCTGTAAAAAACCCATGGACTGATGAATCAGATGATCCAGCAGGGCCGTCCGTATGTCGCGCATGACATTCTGACCCGTGAGGGCCATGAGATACACCTGTACAAACGTGGACAACAGGGACGCGGTAATAAGGACCAGAAATACCCACGAAGCGCGCCCGATCCCCTCGATATCCTGGGCGCGGATGACCAGGAGCTCATCGGAGTTCAGGACCTTGAGGTCCCGTGTCTTGATCACATAACCGTCCCTGGCGCTGCCGCCGGTTAATCGGGTTAGCGGTACAAAAAGACCGGGCCGGGACTGGATTATCTCAAGGACATCGTCCCCGGATCTGCCGCTTCCGCCGGCCAATTGCCCGCGGTCAAGGACATACCACTCCTGTTCACCAAGACGGCCTTCGGCGCTCAGAGCATTCTTTTGACTGCCGGACAAAACCCCGAGACGGTCACCCGCCACAAGCCAGTGCCCTCGGTCTTCATCTAAAGGGATAGTACCGGCGCTGCCCAGGAGTTCCGACAACGGCCCCGGCTCTCCGGCGCTGCCCCGGTAGTAAAAGTGTCCCGGTATCACGTTGGAATCGATGGTCCGCTGTACAATAACCGGCGTCACAAGTTCGGCGACAGTCGCGGCAAACAACCCTATCATGGCCACAAGGACCACTCCCGCATAGGGTTTCACAAAAGCTGACAGCCTTTTGACAATAACGGCGTCGAAGCCTTTTACGATCACTTCGTCGTGGCCTTTCATGACCGCTCCTCTTCCAGCTTTTGCAGCAGGTAAATTTCCTGATAGAAACCGTCCTCAACCAGCAGATTTTCATGGGTTCCCTGCTGAACCACTCGGCCGTGGTCCAGAACAATGATCTGGTCCGCATGCATAAGGGTGGACACCCGATGGGAAATGAGTATGTTTGTTTTCCCTTTCCGCATGGAAAGAAAATGGGAGAGGATACGCTCTTCGGTGGAAGTGTCCACCGAAGAAAGAGCGTCGTCGAATATCAGTATATCCGGATGGGCCAGGACCGCCCGGGAAATGGCAATCCGTTGTTTCTGCCCGCCGGAAAGAGTTATTCCCCGCTCCCCTACCATGGTTTCCAGCCCCAGGGGAAAGCTGCTCAGATCCCTGTCTATAGTGGAAACCTCCGCAGCCCGGTCTATATCGGCTGCGGTTGCTCCGGGACTGGCAAAAGCAATGTTCTCCCGGATGGATGTGGAAAAAAGAAAGGTTTCCTGGGGAACCATACCAATGGAGGCCCTCAAGGCAGAAAGATCGTATTCGTGAATATCCTTTCCATTTATGGTGATGGCCCCCCGGGGCGGGTCCAGGAGCCGGGGCAGGGTTTTGACAAGAGTGCTCTTTCCAGACCCTGTCCTTCCTAAAATACCCAGGGTGGTGCCGGCAGGCACCGTCACCGACACATTTACAAGTGAAGGCTCACCTGCATCGGGATAGGTGAAACACAAATCTTTGACCTCAATGTCCCCCCGGGCAGGGACAGATACCGCACCGGGTTTTGAAGCAATATCCGGCTTTTCATGGAGAACGGCGTTTATACGTGCCAGGGAAGCGCCTCCCCGCTGGATGAGGTTCACTGTAAACCCTGCCCCCAGCATGGGCCATATCAACATGCCCAGGTAACTGAAGGCGGCGATCAGATCCCCGGCAGTCATCTGCCCGCCGACCACCGCGGCCCCTCCGAAACGCAGAAGCAACAGGCTTACCACGCCGCTCAAGAAACCAATAAGGGGAAAAAAGAACCCCCAGAGCTTCACCAGCGACAGATTACGCCGCTTGTACTCGTCATTCTTTTCCCTGAACACAGCTATGGTGTGAGCTTCCTGATTGAAAGACTTTATCACTTTTATACCGCTCAAGACTTCCTGAACATGCGTGCTCAGGGCGCCGTACCCTTCCTGCACCGCTTTGAAAAAACGGCCCAGGAAAGGGCCGATGCCAAGAACCAGGATGGTCACCAGAGGGAAAGGCGCGAGCACTACGGGGGCTATTCCCGGGTACTGGCGAAATAATATGAAGATAATGAATACCGTCATGAAAAGTCCGTCGAACAAGGCAACAAAGCCCATACCGGAAGCCATGCGGACATGTTCTATATCCGAGGTGGCCCTGGACATGAGGTCTCCCACCTTGTTGCGTCCGTAAAAAGAAGAAGAAAGGGTAAGTAAGTGATCAAAAAGGGAGGAACGAAGCTCCCGTTCAATGCGCCGCGCAGAACCAATGATGAAAAACCGCCATCCGAAACGCCCGAGGGCGATAAGAAAGGCAATTACCACCATAAGGGCCATGGTACGCGCTACAAAAGCAAGGTCTACCGTACCGTCCGCGAGTCGGTCGATCACCCTTTTTAAAAGTTGAGGCAGATACAGCTGCCCCGCGTCAGTGATAAACAAGAAGAAAAAGCCTGAAAGATAAAGTGCGGCGTGGCTGCGCCAATATGGAAGAAGGGTCCTGTATTCCTTTAGCAAATTGTGCTCCGTATACTGTGTATGCCTTGTAACATACTCACGTTACACGGGAATGGTAAAGCTCAGAAACTAATAAAACGAAGCAATCTGTTTTTCCAGAATACGGCCGAACTCCCGGGAAAAATCCTGCAGAGCCTGCTCCTCTTCTGCAGAAGGAGAAGCGGCCTTCAGCATCTCCTTTTCCCTTGCCAGAAGAGTGTCAAACTCATCCCGGAACCCAAGCACCTTAAACAGGGTTTCCCTTGTCTTGTAGCCCTCTTCCCTGGCCCAGGCGAATATGGACACTCCTTTGGAAACAAGCCGTGCCTGTGATGCGTACAGAGGCTTCAACGCGGTAAGGTCATACTGCCAGATACCCGCAGGCACTTCTTTTTTGACGGGGTCTTCCTCATCCAGAAACAGCAGATAATTCTGGCTGATTTTACCCGCGATTTCATCGAAGCGCTGTTTATAGTTCTGGGCAAACCCGGGCTGCTTGTCCCGGGGAATTGTAGGAGCAAGGCGCTGCATTTCCGACAGTTCTTTCTTGTATATCTGCACCTGAAGAAGGATGTTCTTTATATACTGATTTACTTTTAGTTCGGGGTTTTTCCCAATCCGCTCATTTACATCGGCGATTATCTTTTTAATGTCGCCGGTTTCTCCCTTCCGTTCGCCCTCAATAACCTTGGTCCGGGGCCGTATGATGCCGGAAACGGCCAGGTATTGGGTCTGGATGCAGTACAGGAGGCTTTTGAAGACCATGATTTCCCGCTCAAGGAAATCCAGCCCGCGGGAATCGAACTTGAGGGAATCGATAAACTCGCAAATCCGCAGGAGAATGTTCTTTTTATACTGAATAATTCCGCCCTCTACGGAATACTGAAGCTCTTCCAGACAGCTTTCCAGAAAATACTTTGGAAACCGGAAATAATCCTGGAGGGTAAATATGGATTTGCTGTATTCCGTGAGTTCGTACCAGTCGCCGCGGATTTTCAGGTCGAGTTCCATTATCTCAAGTTATAGCCTGAAACGCAGGCAATTACAAGAATCGAACATCGGGAAAATACCTTCAGCAAAGGATACAAAATCGAACATGACCCAGTGGATTCCAGGAAAAACACAAAAAAGTCCCCTTGCCCTATCCCCCAAGGCTTTGTACAATGGGAACCAATCAGCGCGGAGGAACAGAATGGCATTCGATCTCAGTGTATACCCCTGGGTGTATATGGCGAAGTATGAACACGACACCTGGAGCGACAGCTATATAGAAAAACCCCATAAAACACCCCAGGAAGAAGCGGCTTTGTCCCCGGATGAACGCCAGACCCTCCTGCGCACACGGAACTCCTTCCCTGAACTCCCGCTGGTTAATTATACCACCCAGTACGGCATGGGATGCTTTGAGGGATTGAAGGCCTTTCCCCACAAAGACGGATCCATGCACCTGTTCAGGCCCGATGAAAACGCGGCCCGGTTCAAAAAATCCATGGAAGGGCTGATGATGCCCGCGTTTCCCGAGGACATGTTTGTCCACGGAGTAGCAGAAACAGTCAGGCGGAACAACAGCCTCGGATTTCGTCCGGTCTACGATCCCGCCTGGGAAAAAACCCATTTCATAGACGGCCACGCCGTATACGTGCGTCCTTTCAGCTATTCAGAACCGGCCATCGGCCTGGGGTTGAGCAAAGAACCCTGGGTAGTTGCTGTTTCCACCCCTGTTGGCTCTTATTTCCGGCCGGGAAACACCAAAGCGGTCACGACTGACAAGGTGCGGGCATATCCGGGAGGAACCGGCTGGATCAAATGCGATGCCAACTACGTGGTCCCCATCCTGGCCAAAAAAACCGCAGAGAAAAAAGGGTTCATGGAAGCGATATTTCTCGATGCCGCTGAGCACACCTATATTGAGGAAGGATCATCCTGTAACATTTTCTTTTACCTGAAAAACGGCACCCTGGTCACCCCCGATCTCGCAGACACTATTCTGCCCGGGATCACCCGCAAGAGCGTCCTGACCCTTGCGCAAGACCTGGGGATTTCCACAGAAGAACGTAAAATATCCATAGACGAGGCACTGTCCGACGGCCGGGAGGTCTTTGTGACCGGTACGGCGGCGGGCATTTCCCATTTTGAATCGATTACCCATAAGGGAACAACAGTTCCTTTCGGTAACGGCAATATGGGAGAGGTCACCACTGCTCTGTGCCGAAAACTCAAAGGTATACAGTACGGGGCAGAAGAGGATATCCATCAATGGATGGTCCGGGTTTAGCCCAGGCATTTAAAAGGAAAAACGCTGGCGGGATCGGGGCCGGCATTATATAATCGGTACTGAGATGAAGAACCCCGCACTTACCTTCGGCATTGTCATTGACTGGCCTGACCTGGGCAATTCCTATCAGAAATCCCTGGTCTACGGCATTCGTACCTTTGCCGCACAACACAATATCAACCTCATCACCTTCGCCACAGGCCGGATAGACTCCTCCCACTCCTGGGAAAAACCCCGGGACCTTTTGTTCAATTTTATTGCAAATAATGAACTGTTTTCCGGATTCCTGCTGTTCTCATCCTCCTTGAGCAGTCTTTCCAGCACCGAGCGCCTGGCAGAAAAACTCAGCGGTCTCACGACCCTGCCGGCAGTGAGTATCGGTACGGAACTGGAAGGCTATCCATCGGTGGTAGTCGATAACCGCACAGGTTTTGAAGAATTGGTCGAACATATGGTCATTCATCACGGATACCGGGATATTGCATATATTTCAGGACCGCTCAAACACGCCGAAGGACGGCAGCGCTGGGAAATTTTCAAGGAAGTCTGTACACGACAGCGTATCACCATACCCGAAAGCCATTTCTTCGAGGGCAACTTCGCAATGAACAGCGGGGCGCATGCCATGAAATATTTCCTGGATGAGAAGGGCATCATGCCGGAAGCCATCATAGCCGCCAATGACAACATGGCCATCGGCGCCTGGGAAGTTCTTATAAAAAGAAACATACAGGTACCCAAGCAGATTGCCCTGACCGGCTTCGACGACCTGCAGATAAGCGAATCTTTCGACCTGCCCTTCACTACTGTCCGCCAGCCCCTTGCAAAACAGGGATACCTTGCCGCCGAAACCCTCTATGAGCTCATCCAGGGGAAACAGGCGGAAACGCTCATCAGCCTTCCGTCGGAGGTCGTCTACCGGTTCAGCTGCGGTTGTCTTACAGGGAAAACCCGTCTGGATACGGCCCAGGCAAATGACCCCCTCAACCGGGACGCGGCCTTCATCAGCGAGGCCTTTTCCCAGTTCAAGGAAGCCATTAACCTTGAATTCCAGGGTAAAAAGGGCTTCCCGGTCATACGCTGCTGGAACAAAATAATACTTTCCGCCATTGAAACAGGAATCCGTGAATCGATTCTCTTTGACCTTCTGGAACTCATACAACAGGAATACAGTAAAGACCATTATTCCAAACACCAACAGTCAACCGCCCTTTCGTTCACCAACCAGATGAAACACATGGTCAACGAATTCTACATACAGTCGGACCTGCTCAAACGCATGATGTCCCAGGCATCCGACCGTGAAATCGTCAACAACATAGAAAACGTCGGCGTTGACCCCGAAAACAAACTGAACCTTTACGGGAAGTTATCCACCATCCAAAACATCCTTGACCTGACCGACACCAGGCACTGCTACATATCATTGTTCAACAATTTTTCCTATTCCCGGGACGGATCGTCCAAGCTGATCTTCGCCGCCAGGGACGGTAAGGGAATTGAAATTCCGGCCCAGGGCATTCCCTTTCCCACTGCCATGCTTACCCCGGAAGAATACAGACCCCAACAGCGCTTTGACCTGCTCTATGAACTGCTGTTCGACTACGACAATATTTACGGTCTGATTGGTCTGGACATGAACGCGAGCGGACCGGATGTGTTTGAAATGGTCCGCATCCGCATGAGCGCCATCATACGGGCACACCTTGCCCAGCAGAACCTCATAGACCTTAACCGCCAGCTGCAGCATGAAATCAACGTTCGGCAGGAAACTGAAAAACGCTTGCAGCAGGCCCTCAACGCCCTCCAGGACCTTTCCCTCACCGATGAACTCACCGGGCTGTACAACCGCCGGGGTTTCATAACCATGGGCGAGCAGCAGCTGAAATATTGCCAACGTGAGAATGAACCTTTCATTGTGTTTTTCATTGATATGGACGGTCTTAAGAAAATCAATGATCATTACGGCCACAACGAGGGCGACAGCGCCATCAGGCTTACCGGAGAAATACTGAAAAAATCGTTCAGGGACACCGATATTATCGCCCGGTTAGGCGGCGATGAGTTTACCGTATTCGCGGCCAAAGCAGACGAAGAAAGCGTTGCCATTTTAAAAAGGCGTATAGAAAACAACCTGCAGGTAGCGAACGCCCAGATCAAGGCTGAGTACACCCTGTCGATGAGTATCGGAACCTGCCTGTCCGGCTCGCTGCACCACAGTGGAGATTTTTCTCTGGATGAAATGCTCCAGGAAGCCGACCGCGAGCTTTACGAAGCCAAGCGCTTGAAAAAGAAATAACGGTACCGGGTTCGGTCAAGGAACTTCTATAACTGCCGGCAGAGGAAGCAGGGCTTCCTGTTTCCTCACGTTCATGTAATACCCCAGGCGCTCCTCAAACAGAGGAATAAACGTACACAGCTCGGCCCTGTCTCCTGATGCAATGATAAAAAACAGTACGCCGCGCTTTGGTGTCTGAGGCTGCGGATCTTCCTCTAAAGAAAAATAGGGGTCCCACCCCCTGCTGGTAAATAACCCGTACACCACTGTCTCTGAAGGAAACCCGGTCCCGGGATCACCGCTGGATACCCGGTACTCTGTGGTACCGGCGCAGGGAAAAGGAGCTGCATCGCTGAATATTTCCGGACCTGGGACATCAGCCGTATAGAACACCCTCACCCTGAAGCCCGTATCACGATTTATATAGGTGCCGGTATAATACAGAGAAAGGTCTTTGGAAAGGAAGGGAAGCCCTGAGCCTTGTTCCGGCCCGGTTTCAAGAAAATAGGGGGATTGGGCCCAGAGGACAAAGGGGAGAAAAAGAAAAACGGCTATAAGCCTCTTATTCCACCGTAACACTTTTTGCCAGATTCCTCGGCTGATCAACATTACGTTTCAGCTCCAGGGCGCAGTAATAGGAAAAAAGCTGAAGGGGAACCACCATGACATATGGATAAAACAGCTCGTGGACCTTGGGAACCTCGATGTAGTCATCGGCGATATTCATCACTTCCTGGTCACCTTCCACACAAACGGCAATAACAGGACCCTTTCGCGCCTTTATTTCCTTCATGTTGGAAATGACCTTTTCCCTGAGATGATCGTCGGGAATAAGGAACAGAGAGGGAGTGACTTCATTGATGAGGGCAATGGGACCGTGTTTGATCTCGGCAGCACTGTAGCCCTCGGCATGAATATAGGATATTTCCTTGAGTTTGAGCGCTCCCTCGAGGGCAACGGGATAATTGATACCCCGGCCGAGGAAAAGGAAGTCCTGGGCCTGGGCGTATTTCTTTGCCAGTTCAATAATCTTTGGCTTCTGGGCAAGGGCTTTCCCTATGTATTCGGGAATGGACTCAAGACCGCAGACAAAACCCAGTCCGCCTTCAATAGAGAGATCCCTTGTCCGGGCCATCAGGAGGGTAAAGAGGTAAAAAACCGAAATCTGGCTGGTAAACGCCTTGGTGGAAGCCACAGCTATTTCGGGCCCGGAGTGGATATACACACCGCCGTCGGACTCACGGGCAATCGTGGAACCTACGACATTGCACACACCGAGGACCGTCGCGCCTTTTCGCTGAAGCTCCCTCATGGCATAGAGGGTATCGGCGGTTTCCCCCGACTGGGAAACGGCGAAATACAGGGTATTCTTTTCTACAATAGGATTTCGGTAACGGACTTCCGAGGCAAGCTCCGCCGAAGCAGGTATACGGGCAAGGGATTCCAGCAGATACGCGCCAACCATTCCCGCGTGATAACTGGTCCCTGCAGCGATGATCTTGACCCGCTCTATGTTCAACAGTTCCTTTGGAGTAAGATTCAGGCCTCCGAGTTTCGCCGTGGCTCCTTCGCGGTTGAACCGCCCCTGAATGGCGCGCAGCACCGACTGAGGCTGCTCATGAATTTCTTTCTGCATATAGTGGGCGTAGCCGTGCTTTTCGATCTGCTCAAGTTCCCAGGTTATGCTTTCAATTTTCTTTTCCACTTCCCTGTTATGAGCGTCGGATATCGTGTAGCCGGACGGACGGATATCAATCATTTCGCCGTCTTCAAGGTACAGGACCTGTTTGGTGTGGGCCATCATGGCGGTCACATCGGAGGCAAGAAACATCTCGTCATCTCCTATGCCGGCAACCAGCGGGGACCCGTTCCGGGCTCCTACTATACGCCCGGGTTCATCGGCATGAACCACGACTATACCGTAGGTGCCTTTTAAAAGCCCGATAGCTTCCCGCACCGCCTCGAAAAGATCTCCCTTGTACGACCGTGATACCAGATGCGCAATGACCTCCGAGTCGGTTTCCGTTCTGAATACAATGCCTTCCTTGGTCAGGATGGCCCGCAGGGATTCGTAATTCTCTATGATGCCGTTATGACAGATGGCAACTTTGCCGGCGGCATCCGAATGGGGATGGGCGTTTGTATCGTTTACTTCTCCGTGGGTCGCCCAGCGGGTGTGACCGATACCGTACAAACCTTTGAACTCAAGAGGTACAACCTCCCTCAAATCCTTGATCTTGCCTTTGCGCTTGACAATGTTCAGCAATCCGCTGTTGCCGACACAAATGCCGGCAGAATCGTATCCACGGTATTCCAGGCGTTTAAGCCCGTCAATAAGTATATCAGAAGCCTGTCGCAGGCCGCAGTATCCGACTATTCCGCACATTTTAATCTCCGTTATTACTGATATTCCACAGTTGTATCATGTTCTGTCCCAAAGGTGAGGAAGCACTAGGTATATACCACATTTTCGACATAAAATCTCCGCTCCGCAAGACTCTACTGGCCGGGAGCGTAAAGAAAATGCCCGGGGAAAGGAAAACTCACGCGGCTCCCGCGCTCTCGGCCAGCTGGGACAGCTTGTCCCTGTTTACCAGTTTGAGTTTATTGTCAGTCACACTGATAATTCCCTGCTGCTTAATGATTTCAAAGTAGTTAATAACCGTGTCCTGGGGGATCTCCAGGTTGAGGCTGAACTCCCGTGCTACCCTTAGGTATTCGAGCACCGCTTTTTCCATTCCCTGTTCTGCGAAGGCATAGTACAGGTTCAGGGCAATCAGCCCCCTGGTATTGCGCTTGACCAGATGCTGTATCTGGTTGTTCGCCTGTTGAAGCCGGCGGCACAGTTTGTCTATTATATTGAGGGCAATCCCCGCATTCTTCTCCACCATGCTTAAAAATCCCTGCCGGTTAAAAGCAAGAAGCTGAACAGAACTGCCGGCTGTAGCGGTCGCGGTCCGGGTAACCCGGTTTACAATGGCCATTTCCCCGAAAAAGTCGCCTTTCCCCAGTACAGCCAGGATATGTTCCTTTCCGGATATGTTTTTGCTTATCCGGACGCTTCCGTCCTTGATGATATACATGGTATCACCAATGTCACCTTCCTTGAAAATGACCTTTCCCTCGTCCATCGACGTGCCGTATTTGTTGTACAATACATTTTCTTCCACTAGTCCGCTCCTGCCCGTTCGCTCACAGATTACCATTATTGCAATGTTTTTTGAAGCACCAGACCTTCTTTCCCGGTATGGAAAAAGTATGAAGAATATCCGTGACAGTAAATTGCTGAGTCTGGCGCCGGGTATGCTGATACTGTGGTCCTGTCTTCAGTTCGGCCAGTTCATCGACCCCGCCCATCTTGATGTAACTCCGCCGGTTCTAACCGAGGTTGAAGTCCTGAGCGCCCATAGTATTGACCTCGTTTTTAACGAGACGGTAATGCTTTCCGGAGAACTGTCGGTTCCCGGGCATCTTTCGCCCCTTACGAGCAGCGCAGAAGAAACCCGGGTACACCTCACCCTGGGAGCAGAAGCCCATCCTGGGGAAGAATTTTTCCTGTCGGGGTTTGTCCGGGATGAAAGGGGCAATGAGTCGGGATTCACCATACCTGTCTACGGATACAACCCGCGCATCCCCCTCATGCTCGTAAACGAATGCACAACCCAGGGTTCGGCATCCCATCCTGATTTTGTGGAAATATTCATCCTGTCAGACGGCAACCTTGGCGGCGCCTGTTTTTATGAAGGGATACCTGGTGACTACTCCCATCGCTTTTTGTTTCCTTTTTGCGAAGTTAGAAATGGAGAACACCTTGTCCTCCACTGCAAGCCCCAGGGTATACCCGCAGAAACAAACGAAACCGGCGATACCGCCGCATCGGGGGGGATAGACGCATTCCCTTACGCAAGGGATTTCTGGCTCAGCGGCGGCAAGGGATTATCGGGAAATAACGGCGTCTTGAGCCTGTACGACAGGCCCGGCGGTACCTGTATCGACGCATTGGTCTATTCCAACAGGACTTCGGTATCCGACACCGCCTACCGGGGCTTCGGATCTGCACGCATGATGCGCTGGGCGGATGCTGTTTCTTTGGAAGGAGAATGGATCACCGAAAACGGAGAAATACGGCCGGAGGACGCTGTCTGCCCCGAGGATTCCACGGCAACCCGGTCGCTTTCGCGCTCGGGAACATCTGACGACACAAACAGCAGCTCTGACTGGCACATTACACCATCCGGAGGATACACCCCCGGTGCCGCCAATTCCGATGAGGTTTACAGATAATCCTTGAACAGATTGACCAACGCCTGTTTGGCACCGGCGCCGACCTGCTTATTCACAACCTCGCCGCCTTTGAATACCATGAGAGTGGGAATGCTGATAATGGAATAGGTCTGGGCTACTTCGCCGACATCATCCACATTGAGTTTGGCGACTTTTAGTTTCCCCGCATACTCCTGGGCAATTTCCTCAAGCACAGGGGCGACCATACGGCAGGGTACACACCACTCCGCCCAGAAATCCACAAGGACCGGAATATCACTTTTGAGCACTTCTGTCTCAAAATTATCTTTCGTTATTGTTACTTCTGCTGACATACATCACCTCGCAGGCTGTTATTTTGGTTTCAAGTCGACCAGTCGAAAATCCACTATTACATTATGCACATATTCAGAAACATTTTCCACAAAAATGAGTTCATCATTGTCGAGGTTGTTGGATTCCTTCATTTTAGCAAGCTCTGTCAGCAGATTGTGCAGAAAATGGGCTCCGCTCAAAATATACAACTGGCCTTCCCGTTCAAGGGCGCGGTAATCACGGGGAAACCGCCCTAAAATGGTCGTATACACTGAAAGCCTGTTACTCGCGCTGCCTACCTTTGCGGTAGCCAGTTCGTAGATGCTCTTTTCCAGAGCCAGGCGGGAATTGGAATACAGGGTCGCGGAGCTGCGGCGCAAAATATCATCCACCGCCGGCCAGTATTCGTCGTCTATGAACTTGAGTACTCCGGCCATCTTTTTGACTTCTACCGAAGCATCGGAATGAAACTCAAGATCGGGATACTTGTCAATTCTCTGTCTGTTTTCTTCTATGATGCGGTCAGCGAAACCTTCGGTCTTCGTTTTCCTGCGTTCACTCCGTCTGGCCTTTGCCGCCCGGAGTTCTTCCTCTTTTGTTTCTTCCCGCCGGGACAGCTCCTTAACCGCAGTCATTTCCGCGTGAAGGAACTGGTCCATGTCCATACGGACCCTCATGGCGCCCAGATACCGGTCCAGAAACGCGTTTTTCAGGCTGACCGGCTTCATGTACCGGACTATGAGATGATCGTATTCCTCGAGGATCTTTTCTTTTGCCTGTTCGATTTCATCGCGATCAAGCCTGTTTTTTCCGCTTTTAAACATCTTCCCTTTTTATCCGCCGGCAAGACCGGCGACCCTGGCTTTTACCGCATTATACAACGCTTCCTCATCCGCGTCGATATGAGAAGTGATTTCATCCACAAGGGCAGAACCAACGATTATCCCGTGTACGTGGTCCTCGAGGGCCTTCACCTGGGCACGCTGCCTCACCCCGAACCCGGCGAGGGTTTTGATCCGGGTACCCTTAAAGCGGTCAAGAAAGGCAAGAAGTTCCCCGCTGATGCGGGTTTCTTTTCCGGTGATCCCGGTCCGCATGGCTATATACAAATAGGGTGGAGCAAGGGAAATAAACTCCAGAAGCCGTTCTTCTCCCAGGGTGGGCACAATTACAGGCATGACCGGCACGCCTTCGGCCGCCGCTGTTTCGTACAGACCGTCATCCCTCCCGATAATCATATCCGGAATAATGAGTCCGGAAACCCCTTCATCCCGGCAGCGGCGGGCAAAGTTCTCAAACCCGTAAAAGAAGGGCACATTCCCGTAGTTCATAAGAAACACCGGGATATCGGCGTACTCCCTGATTTTTCGCAAAAGCGAAAAACCCTTTTCCAGGGAGAATCCTGCCTTCAGGGAATCGCTGCAGGCTTTTTGTATGGTCGGCCCGTCGGCAGAAGGGTCGCTGAAGGGAAACTGCAGCTCAAGGTATGCCGCACCGCCGTCTATCATTGCCTTCGCGGCAGTAAAAGAACGGTCCATATCGGGATACCCGGCTACCAGATGGGTCATAAGGGTGGATGCTTGTTGTTTCATGCCTTTTCTCCTGATTTTTTCTGGCTTTCATACTCCGCAGCTTCCCTTGCAAGGAAGGAAAACCAGTTCTCCGGATCCAGTTCCCTGGCTGAAATGAAGATGTCCTTGTCGCCGCGGCCTGACATATTTACCACCACAGCCTTCTCCTTCCCAAGCGACGCGGCGAGCCGGAGTGCTTCAGCACCGCCGTGGGCTGACTCAAGGGCGAACACCACCCCCTCATTCCGGGCGAAGGTTTTCACCGCTTCAAGGGCATCTGTATCCAGGGCCCGGGTAAACTCCACCCGGCCCGATGCCCCGAGATGGGCAAGCTGGGGGCCAATTCCCGGGTAATCAAGACCGGCTGAGACCGAATGGGTGAGTTGGACCTGACCTTCATCATCCAGCAGAAACATGCTTTTATAGCCCTGCACAATACCCAGACGCCCTTCCCCTGTCATGCGGGCAGCGTGTTCACCGATTCCGCGGCCCCGACCGCCGGCTTCCACACCGATGAGCCGGGGAGATTCCTTGTCAATAAAGGGCGCGAAAAATCCGAGAGCGTTGGATCCTCCCCCCACACAGGCAACCAGGGCCTCCACATCCAGTCCTTCCCGGGCTATCTGGGTTTCCAGTTCCCTGCCGATGACCGACTGGAATTCCCTTACCATGTCGGGATATGGCGACGGCCCGAGGGCCGAACCCAGGAGATAGTGGGTATCGGGAAAACTTTCCGACCAGTCCCGGTAGGCTTCATTCACCGCGTCTTTCAATGTCCGTGTTCCCGAGGATACGGGAACGACTTCAGCGCCGAAGAGCTCCATCCAGAACACATTGGGCCGCTGACGACGGATGTCTACCTCCCCCATATACACCCGGCATGTCAATCCGAATTTGGCACACACTGCCGCGGTTGCAACTCCGTGCTGGCCGGCTCCGGTTTCTGCAATGATCCGGGTTTTGCCCATACGCCTGGCAAGCAGGGCCTGGCCCACGGCGTTATTTATTTTATGGGCCCCAGTGTGGGCGAGACCTTCCATCTTTATGTAAATTTTCGCGCCTCCGATCTGCCGGGTCGTGTTCTCCGCAAACAGCAGGGGCGTTGGCCTGCCGATAAATGTGGCTGCAACCGCATCGAATTCCTTCCAGAATTCCGGGTCCCCTGCCGCATCCTGGTATGCCTGTTCAAGTTCCAGGACAGGTTTGCGTAGGACCTCACCTACATAGCGGCCGCCGTAAGGCCCGAAATAATCGTTATACTTCATCCGTTACTCCTCATCATTCCTGCAGTCTGAATATGTGTCTTTCATGTATTCCATGTTCTGTTTTTATGGTTCCCATCAGAAACACTGAGAAAGCGCGTTAAAAAAAGCCCGCATTTTTTCCGCGGATTTTATTCCCGGAGAGCTCTCCAACCCGCTTGATACATCGACAAGTTCGGGTAAAAAATCTTCCGCAGTGCCGGCAATATTTTCAGGATTGAGCCCGCCGGCAAGCCACAGCGGCGCAATATGCCGTGCCTGTTCCACTAACGAACTGTCTATGCGCTTCCCTGTTCCGCCATAGCCCTCTAAAGAGAAGGCGTCTATAAGAACACGGGGACTGCGGTACTCCCGCACCAGTTCAAGATCCCGGGCCGATCCTATCCGCAGCGCCTTGTAATAGGGAAAGGCAGCGGAAAAGCAGTCCTCCGGTTTTTCATTGCCGTGAAACTGCACCCCGTCGATCAAGCCTTCCTCCAGAAGAGCGGTTACTTCCTCTGGTAAAGACGGACACTCAGCGGTCCCAGTGACCACAACAGCTGCCATGAGGGGCATGATTTCCCGGCCGGCTTCGTAAAGGGCGGCATGAATCCTCCGTACCGCCTCCCCACTCGTTCGCCGGGGCGAAGGAGCAAAGATAAAACCAAGGATATCGGCACCCAGATCAGCGGCCAAAAGGGCATCCTCGGGCCTGGTCAACCCGCAGACCTTCACAAGAGGGACCTGGGGTGAAGGACCCAGGGAACCTTTTACACCGAAACGCTTTTCATACAGCCTGCCCCAGAATCCCGCCTCCCCGGACGGTCTTGAGCGGTATGCCGCGGCGTTTATGAGCTCAGGAATAAGCCCGGGATTCCGCACCACTCCTTCTCCCACCAACACCGCCGAAAACCCCGCGTCAAAGGCGTACGACGCGTCTTCTTCACAGAATATTCCCGATTCAAAGACCAGTTTATCCCATGGAATCCCTTCGGCGGCAAGCCGGGCCCTGACTTTCAGCGGATAAACAAGATCCGTAGAGAAGGTGGCAAGATTGCGGCAGTTTATCCCGATAATCCGCGGCTGCACAAAGGCCGCCTTCTTTATGTCCTCTTCATCGTGGAGCTCGAACAGGACCGACAAGCCAAGAGAAGATGCCTTGCGGTACAGTGCCGCAAGGGTTTGGGAGGAAAGCATGGAAGCGATCAACAGCACCGCGTCGGCTCCGGCCCGGTAACTTACTTCGATGTCTTCCTCATCTACAAGAAAATCCTTCCGGAGGACCGAAAGCCCGGGATGGGCATTCTTGACTGCCATCAGGTCCGTTAGGGAACCGGCAAAATAATCTTCCTCGGTCAGGACCGATACCGACCTCACCCCTGCTGCGGCATAGCGGGCCGCCTGGGCAACAGGGTCGAGGGTCATTGAAATTTCACCCTTTGATGGGGATTTGCGCTTGATTTCACAGATAACCCCCGGGCCCTCAAGGAACGGGACCAGCGGTACACGGCGTTTTTCCGGAACGTTGCTGCCAAGGGTATGACCTTCGCGGGCCATACGGGACCGCCGGCGCGCGACAATCTGCGCCTTAATGTCGGTTACCGGGCCGCTGCCGGGCTGCTGGTCAAGCCTCATGGGATGCCTGAATAACCGCGTTGAGTTTGGCCTTTACCAAGCCCCCGGAAATGGCATCTTTAGCCTGTAAAAATCCGTCGGCGATGGATCCGGCAATACCGTAAACATACAAGGCGGCGCCGGCATTCAGACATACTGCGTCCCGTACTGCAGGCCGGCCCCTGCCTTCCAGAAGAGCCAGGGCCTCTTCCGCGTTGTCCCGGGCGGTTCCGCCTTTCAGATCATCAAGGGTATAATAGGGGATACCGAGATCTTTGGGGTCAAAATCATACTCGTTCACCGCGCCGGACTCATCTATCATCACCACACGGGTAGGGCCGGTCACGGTTATTTCATCCATTCCGTCGGACCCGTTGACCACCATGACCCGTTTGCCCCCCAGAAGCCGGGCGGCTTCCGCCTGGGTCCGGCACATCTTCCCATCGGAAACCCCCAGCACCTGGTACTTGGCACCGGCGGGATTGGCCAGAGGGCCGAGCATGTTCATAATGGTTTTTATACCCAGCTCCCGCCTGGGCTGCGCCGCGTGGCGCATGGCGCCGTGGTAGAGAGGCGCAAAGAGGAACGCGAAATTCTGTTCTTCTATCATTTTCTCGGCTGTCGCCGGGGTGACATCGATCTTGATGCCGAGGGCCTCGTAAAACTCCGAACTGCCGGCCTTGCTGCTCACCGCCCGGTTGCCGTGCTTGGCCACCGATACCCCGCAGGATGCCGCAATCAGGGCCGACATGGAACTGATATTGAAGGTTCCGTGGCCGTCGCCGCCGGTACCGCAGGTATCGAGGACCGGTTTGGATACCGAGATGGCCACACGCTTTTCCTGAAGGACCGAGGCACATCCGGCGATTTCCTCGGCAGTAATACCCTTCGCGTTCAGCGCGATGAGATAGGCACCGATCTGGGTGGAGGTAAGGGACCCTTCGGTGAGTTCCCGCATGAAACCGGCGGCATCGGTTTCGGACAAATGCCTTCCGCTGATAATGGATGCCAGATGCTCCTTGAAACGATAGGGCTCAAGGCGGTAATTGAGAAAATTCGCCAGAATTCTCTTTCCCTCTTCCGAGGCGATCGATTCGGGGTGGAACTGAACCCCTTCAATGGGGAACTGATTGTGACGGATACCCATGATTTCTCCGTCGGCTGCCCGGGCCGTTATCGTGAAACAATCGGGAAGTGACTCTTTTTCCGCCGCGAGGGAATGATAGCGGGTACATACCGATGGGTTGGCCAGTCCACGGAACAAACCCTTTCCGTCATGACTGATGGGTTCGGTCTTGCCGTGGACAACCCGGGCGGCGCTGACGATCTTTGCGCCAAAGGCCTGGGCAATGCATTGATGTCCCAGACAAATACCAAGAATGGGGATTTTTCCCTTGAAATGTTCAATCGCCGCCAGACTGATACCGGCCTCATCGGGATTTCCGGGCCCGGGAGAAATGATCAAGCCCTTGGGTTTCATGGCTTCAATGTCCTTGACAGTTACCATGTCATTACGGACAACCTTGACCGGCTCTTTGGTAAGCTCGGTCAGATACTGGTAGATATTGTAGGTAAAGGAATCGTAATTATCGATCATCACAAACATGGCAGCACCTCCGCGTCAAATAGTTGTTATACCGATAGCCCTGGCAAGGGCCATTAGTTTTTCTTTGGTTTCTTCATATTCCCGCTCCGGCTGGCTGTCGTACACGATACCCGCCCCCGCCTGGAGATACATATAGTCTCCCTGCTTGAGGGCACTGCGGATGGTTATACAGGTATCAAGGTCGCCGCCCGGCTCCATATACCCGACAAGACCGGCGTAAAACCCCCGTCTGTGGGGTTCGAGTGCATCAATGATTTCTATGGCCTTTATCTTCGGAGCCCCGGAAACCGTTCCTGCGGGAAAAGTGGCGCGGACCGCATCGACGCCGCTGGTGTCTGACCGCATGGTCCCTTCTACCTTCGACACGATGTGCATGACATGGCTGTAGCGTTCCACATTCATGTGAACCGGCACATGGACGCTGCCCGGCACCGCCACCCGGCCCAGATCATTCCGGGCAAGATCAATCAGCATCAGATGCTCGGCCCTCTCCTTTTCATCTGCCAGCAGCTCCTTCTCCAGGGCAAGGTCCTCGGCCCTGTCGCCCCCCCGCCGCCTTGTACCCGCGATAGGGTGGATAGTGGCGGTTGCGTGTTTTACCCGTACATGCATCTCGGGGCTCGCACCGAACAGAGTGCTGGTTCCAAGTTCCAGATAAAACATGTAGGGAGACGGATTGAACGACCGAAGATTCTTGTAGGCTTCCATTGCGGGCATATCGGTCTTGACCGTCATTCGACGGGACAGGACCCCCTGGAGCAGGTCGCCCTTTATGATGCGGTCCCTTACCTGGTCTACACCGTCAAGAAACCCCGCCTTAATCTCTTCGTCATCCATTATTTCCGCTGTATATTCCTTTACATTCCGGGAAAGATAATTGAAATTGAGATCATTCAGGTGCCCCTCCACCTCGTCCAGGGCTTTTTCCAGATCGATACCGGCTTCCTTGTAGTTCACCCCGACAAGATGAATAAGATCGGTATAATGATCAAAAACAACAAATACATGGCCCAGAAGGAACATGGCGTCGGGCAGGCCAAGGGGATCCTTTCTTTCTGTAAAGCGTATCCTGTCGCAGTAGCGGGAAAATTCATAGGACAGAAATCCGACGCCTCCCGCGGGAAAAGGCATGTCCCCGGCCGGGGCTTTGTGCTGGTCGGCAAAATAACGGATCACCCCCAGAATATCCCTGGCGCCGCTGTGAATGCGTTTCCGTTTTCCCTTCTTTTCCATATAGAGACTGTCCCCTTCCTGGATTATCCGGAATGCTTCCCGGACCAGCAGAAGAGAATACCGCTCCTTGCCCTTATGAAAAGATGAAGACTCAAGGAGAACCTTTGCGCCCAGCTTTACAGCCAGAGTATAGGGAGTGAAACGTTCACCGGCCAGGGTCCGCACAACGGTCATTGTCTGTTCCGGAGAAAGAACAACGCCACTCTTATCGGACATACACACCTCCATATGGAAACAAAAAAAATCCCCAAGTGTTTCTATTCATAGAAACACTTGGGGGAAAATGTAAACTGTAATGAAAAAAAAGTCAACTACATTAAAGAGACCGACTTACACGGCTACCAAAATATTATCCGGTGAAGAATCTTCCCTTTCCTTTTGCTCTTGAATGGTCTTCACATATACATGCTCAGCCACTATTTTAATCCGGCTTTTCTGCTTCCCGTCGGTATCCTCCCATCGGTCCTGTTTGAGACGGCCGATAACCCTTACACCTTTTCCCTTTTCCAGCTTCCTTGAGCAGTCCTCGGCCTCCTGGGCCCAGGTTTCCACTTCAAAAAAGGAAGTTTCCTGTTTTGCCTCCTCTTTTGTGCGGTAATACCTGTTGTTGGCAATCGAAAAAACGCACAGTTTTCTCCCGTTGGCTGTCTCTTTAAACTCAGGGTCTTTAGTCAGGTTTCCGTCGATGATCAGATTGTTGATGTATTCCATAATTCCTCCAAAAAATGTGATATCCGGCGCCTTGTATATACAGAGAGGAACTACCCCGGAGGAGACCGTGCTTTTATGAGGAGGATTTTTTACATGATTTTATGAACCCGTATATGACCCTCTCACAGAAAACTGAAAGAGGCGGCCATATCAGGTAAGACTTCCGGCAGGAATGATGATTTCGGTTACCGTTCCGTCTGAACTGGTTACCTGGATCCGGGCATCGAGCTGGGAGGTCAGGGCATTTATGAGGAGGGTT